>NZ_JBDGML010000080.1:0-5037 GCF_057655195.1 Arthrobacter sp. Soil_N43 | reverse complement strand
CTGCACCGCGTGCCCTGACAAATCCATCGAGTGCTCCCCACCGGCCTCCTCGCCTCGCAAGCTCGGCCAGGGAACCCTGCCGGCGTGGGCCCAAATGCCGTTCTGGGCGCTCAAAAACGGCAGTTACGGAGCAACCGATGGTGCTTTCCCGGCCAGCGAGGCTGCCTGGGCCGTGAGCGCGCGGTGCAGGTGGCTGCGCTGCTCGATGATGATGCGGCGCAGCGCGCGCGGCGCGTCCTGGTGGGACTCCAGCCAGGCGTCGGTCCGGACAATAACCGGGTGTTCGTCGGCGGAGCCGCCGCCAGGGGCCAGGTCGCGGGAGCCGGGGTACAGCCCGCGGACAATCCGGCTCGCGATCTCGATGCTCCGCTCGGCCCAGACCGTTTCCAGGCACTCGAAGTACGGTTCCACGAAGGGATCGAGCAACTCCGCAGAACCGGTGTTGAATCCCGTGATCGTGGCACTGAGCATCTGGTTGGACAGTTCCGTGCCGCGCACGGCGGCATCCCAGGCAGCCGCCTTGACGGCGGCTTCAGGCCGGGCGGCAAGCGCCGTGGCGTGCCCGGCCCGTCCGGACGCCGTGTTGTCCCTGGCCAGTTCGGCATGCAGCTCGGCCTCGCCGGCCAGTCCGTGCGCGGCCAGGGCGTGCCAGAGGCTCCACCGCAGCTCGGCGTCCACCGCCAGCCCGGGGATCTCGGCCGTGCCGTCCAGCAGGCCCCGGAGCAGCGGCACCTGGCTGCCGTCTGTGCGGCTGAGCGTTGCCAGGGCCCGCGCCCAGGCAAGCTGCTGGTCCGAACCGGCCTCCGCCGCGCGCAGCTCCCCGGCCGCAGCGGCGGCGAACGCCTCCCGGCGGGCATCGCGCCCGTCCGCGGGGACGTACTGTTCGAGCGCCGTCGAGGCGTTGCCCAGAATGTTCAGCAGCACCCCGATTCCCGTCTCGGCAGGGGCGAACCGCTGCACGGCGTCCACATAGCGGTCGGCGGGGGTTACCCCGTCCCGGGCGGAGTTCCACAGCGCAGTCCAGCACAGGGCCCGGGCCATGGCGTCCCCGATCCGGTCCAGCGAGGCGCGCACCGTGGCCTCGGAGGCAGCATCGAGCCGGACCTTGGCGTACGTCAGGTCTTCATCATTGACCAGCAGCAGTGCCGGCAGGGCCTTGCCCGCCAGCTCCGGGACAACCTCGTCAGCCCCGGACAGGTCCGTCTCCACGGAATCGGTGCGGACCAGCATGCCCGCCGAATCGAAGTTGTACAGGCCGATCCGCAGGCGGTGCGGCCGCAGCTCTGCGCGGCCGGTCGCGGGGTCCGGGGCATCCTGCACCAGCCTGACGCTGGCCAGCGTCGGCCGCCCCGGAGCTTCTTCGGCGGTTTCCACTTCGACGCTCAGCGTGGAGATGCCGGACGTCTGGAGCCACTGCCGGGCCCACACCGCCAGATCCCTGCCGGAGGCCCGGCTGAGCGCTGCAAGAAGGTCGGCCAGTGTGGTGTTGCCGTATTCGTGCTCCCGGAAATACTGCCGCGACCCCGCGACGAAGGCGTCAAAGCCGACGTAGGCCACGAGCTGTTTCAGGACCGAGGCGCCCTTGGCGTAGGTGATGCCGTCGAAGTTCTGCTTCGCTGCCTCGAGGTCGGGGATGTCCCCCACGATCGGGTGGGTGGTGGGCAGCTGGTCCTGGACGTAGGCCCAGGCTTTCCGGTTGTTGGCGAAGTTAGTCCATGCCGTGTCCCAGCCGGTGGCCCGGTCCACTCCGAGGGTGCCCATGTAGTCCGCGAAGGACTCCTTCAGCCACAGATCGTCCCACCACTGCATCGTGACCAGATCGCCGAACCACATGTGGGCCATTTCGTGCATCAGCGTGTTCGCGCGGGCCTGGTACTGCGAATCGGTGGCCCGGGAGGTGAAGACGTAATTCTCCGTGAAAGTGACCAGGCCGGGGTTCTCCATGGCCCCCAGGTTGTATTCCGGAACGAAGGCCTGATCGTATTTTCCCCAGGGATACGGGTAGTCAAAGAGCCCGTTGAAGAACTCCAGTCCCTGCTTGGTGAGTTGGAACAGCGCTGGCGCGTCGAAGGATTCCGCCATGGACGCCCGGCAGTACAGGGCAAGCGGCACTTCCAGCCGGGTGCCGTCGTCGAACGTCCTTTCCCACAGATCCTGAGCCTTGAAATAGGGACCCGCCAGGACCGTGGTGATGTAGGTGGACATCGGCGGGGTGGGAACGAAGTCCCAGCGGCCCGCGGCAGGATCGCCGTCCACGGGCGAGCGCCCGGCCTCCGCGCCATTGGAGGCGACATGCCAGCCTGCCGGGGCGATGACGTGGAAGGTGAACGAGGCTTTGAGGTCCGGCTGTTCAAAGTTGGCGAACACCCGGCGGGCGTCGGCCGGCTCGTATTGCGTGTAGAGGTAGCACTGCCCGTCCGCCGGATCGAAAAACCGGTGCATGCCCTCGCCGGAACGGCTGTAGAGCGCTGTGGCGGTGACCGTCACGGAGTTTTCGGCCTGCAGGTTGTCGAGCCGGATCCGAGCGCCGTCCGCAATCTCCGCCACCGGTTGCGGCACGCCGTTGAGGACCACGTTCTCCACCTGTCCGATGAAGTCCAGGAAGGTCGAGGCTCCGGGCTCGCTTGCGGAAAAGGTGACGGTGCTCCGGCTGGTGTACCCGGTCACCTCCTGATCCGGCGCGTGGCGGACATCAAGCAGGACGTCATACGCGTGCGTCCTGATCAGGACCGACCGCGCTGCCGCTTCGTTGCGTTGGAGGTTCTCATTCGACACTCCGCTATTGAATCATGAGGAGGGCGGCGGCCAGCCCGAGGACCGCGATCAGCAGCCAGGCCGCCAGCGCGGCGCTCACGGCACGCAGCCCGGTGCGCATGAGGGTGTGGATGCGCACCGCCGACCCCAGCCCGAACAGGGCGGCCCCCAACAGGATGTCCTGCAGCCCGGCGGCCGCCTCCAGCCAGCCTTCGGCGAGCCACCCCGTGGAGCGGAGGGCCACCATCGCCACGAACCCGACGACGAACAGCGGCACCACGGGCGGCAGCGCCTCGGGGATGGCCGGGAGGGCAGGCGCCTGGCCTGGCCCGGCGGCGCCGGCGGCAGGGTTCTTTTCCTGGAGCGCGTCATGGCGTCTGCGGCGCAGCGAGGCCATGCGCTGCTGCACCCCTGCTGCCGCCACCATCGGGGCCAGCAGGATGACCCGCGTCAGCTTAACGACGACGGCGATCCCCAGCGCCGCGGTCCCCGCGGTCTGCGCCGTGGCCACCACCTGGCCGACGTCGTGCACCGACGCACCGGTCCAGGCGCCGAAGACTTCGGGGCTGAGGCCCAGGGGATGGACCAGCAACGGCAGGACGCCAATGGCCAGCGTGCCGCAAAGGGTCACGAGGGCCACCGGGAGCACCGTGTCCGGGTGCCTGATCCGCCGCACGGCGGCCATCGCACCGATGGCGGAGGCGCCGCAGATGGAAAAACCGGTGGCTATCAGCAGCGAGGCGTCCCGCGGCAGCCGGAACAGGCGCGATATGCCGTAGGTGCCCGCAAAGCTCACCGCGACGACGGCCGCAATCAGCAGCAGCGAGCTCCAGCCCAGCCCCAGCACGTCCGCGATGCCAACCTTTAGCCCGAGGAGCACGATGCCGCCGCGCATCAGGTGCTTTCCGGCGAAGTCGAGGCCGGGCCTGGCGCGTCCTGCCGACCACGCCGCCGTGAACGGCAGATTGGCCGCCAGCAGGCCGAGGACCACGGCCAGGGTCATGGCCGGAAGGGCCGGAACGGCAGCGTGGACGGTGAAGGCAAGGGCCAGTGCAACCACAGCCGTCAGCAGGCCGGGAAGATTCCGGGTAAAGTGCTGGTGCGCCTCCCTGCGCAGCCGCTGCAGGGCCGGCGTCGGGAATCGGAAGTCTGGCACGTCCTAACCATGCCGGACGGCGGCGGCAAAAGACCAACCGGACGTACCCGTCAACACGCCAGGGCGGGGTACAGAAATGAATTCGCAACAAAAAGGTGGTTGGCTAATGACCATGTCTGACCTATTCCAGGATTACTCCGAGGCTGCCGGCCGCACCGGCGCCTACGACGAGATGTTTGCCCCGGGGCAGACCGCCCGTAAGTCCTACGGGCAGGTCGCCGGCGCCCTCCGTGAGCTGTCCCTCGCCGACGTCAGTGCCCGTGCTGACTCGATGGCGCGGACCTTCCTGGACCGCGGCGTGACCTTTGACTTTGCGGGGGAGGAGCGCCCCTTCCCGCTGGACATCGTCCCCCGGGTGATCCCCGCCGACGAGTGGAGCGTCCTGGAACGCGGCGTGGCCCAGCGCGTCCGGGCACTGGAGGCGTTCCTCAACGACGTCTACGACAAGATGACGGTCGTGTCCGACGGCGTGATTCCGCGCCAGCTGGTGACCACGAGTGCCCACTTTCACCGGGCCGTGCACGGCTTCGAACCGGCCGGCGGCGTCCGCGTGCACATCTCGGGCATCGACGTCGTCCGCGATGCCGCCGGGACCTTCCGAGTCCTCGAGGACAACGTGCGCGTGCCGTCCGGCGTCAGCTACGTGCTGGAGAACCGGCGCGCCATGGCCAAGGGCCTTCCCGAGGCGTTCGGCTCCCAGCTCATCCGTCCCGTGGAAGAGTATCCGCGGCGTCTGCTCTCCGCCCTGCGCAAGACCGCGCCCTCCGGCGTGGACGACCCCACGGTGGTGGTCCTGACCCCGGGCGTCTTCAACAGTGCCTACTTCGAGCACACCCTCCTCGCCGGGCTGATGGGTGTCGAGCTGGTGGAGGGCCGCGACCTCATCTGCCGCGGCAACCGCGTCTACATGCGGACCACCGCAGGCGAACAGCGCGTGGACGTCATCTACAAGCGGATCGACGATGACTTCCTGGACCCGCTCCAGTTCCGCTCCGACTCCATGCTCGGCTGCCCGGGCCTCGTCAACGCCGCCAGGGCCGGCGGCGTGACCATCGCCAATGCCGTCGGCAACGGCGTGGCCGACGACAAGCTGGTCTACAGCTACGTTCCCGACCTCATCCGCTACT
>NZ_JBDGML010000079.1:0-80251 GCF_057655195.1 Arthrobacter sp. Soil_N43 | reverse complement strand
GGCGCCAAACTCCGCGCCAACCTCGGCGCAGGAGAAACCTCCTCCGACGCCGAAGCCGCCAACAAGATCGGCTAACAGCACCCCACCCAAAAGAACCCCGCCACGGCACCGAACTACAGTGCCGCGGCGGGGTTCTTCTGCATTCTGCTCTTTGCATGCTGCGCGGTTGTCCACATAGCCGGCGGCGGCCATGGCCTGTGCTTCACTGCGTCCCTAGGCTTCATACATGAGCACATTTGACGGCATCCCAGCTGCTGCCGCGGATTTCTACGATGAGCTGGAACAAAACAACACCAGGGAATGGTGGCACGCGCATTCGGACGTGTACACGGCGTCCGTCAAGGAGCCGCTCACGGCGCTGTTGGCCCGGCTTGAGCCGCGGTTCGGTCCGGGGAAGATCTTCCGCCCACACCGGGATGTCCGGTTCTCGCCGGACAAGTCTCCCTACAAGACGGCCCAGGGCGCGTTCGCGTCGTACCAGGAAGGCGTCGGCTACTACCTGCAGCTCAGCGCCGACGGCCTGCTCGTGGGCGGGGGCTACCATTCGCACTCCCCCGCCCAGCTGGCCCGGTACCGGAACGCCGTCGACGCCGCGGGGACCGGCGAACAGCTTCAGGCCATCATCGATTCCATAGCCCGGGCCGGTTTCCGGATCGAGGGCGAGAAGCTCAAGACCGTGCCCCGGAGCTACCCCAAGGACCATCCCCGCGCGGAACTCCTGAAACACAAGTCGCTCTCCGCGAGCGTGGCTGTGGGCCAGCCGGCGTGGCTGCCCTCCCCGGCCGCCGAAGCCGAGATAGCACGGCTATGGGAGCAGCTGCGGCCCCTGGTCGACTGGGTCGGACGGCATGCCGCGCCGTAGGGCAGCGGCTAGACCTTCGTCAGGGCATCCTTGTCGTCGTCCAGGTCGTCATCCGAGGTCCGCGCCGGGCCGTTCACGGCGGCCTTGGCCCCGGCGAACTTTTCATTGAGCCGGGAGTGGCGCTGGCCGTAGGCAAAGTAAATGCCCAAGCCGATCGCCAGCCAGATGGCGAAGAAGATCCAGGTCTCCACGGCGAGGTTGGTCATGAGGTACAGGCAGAGCACAGCCGACACGATGGGCAGCACCTTGCCGAACGGCACGCGGAACGCGGGCTTGAGGTCCGGACGCTTCTTGCGCAGCACCAGGATTCCCAGGCTGACCATCACAAACGCGGAGAGCGTGCCGATGTTGATCATTTCCTCGAGCAGATCAACGTTCGTCAGGCCAGCCACCAGGGCCACCGCGGCGCCGCAGATGATCTGGAGCCGCGCCGGCGTCGCACGCTTTTCGCTGGTCTTGGACAGGCTCCGCGGGAGCAGCCCGTCGCGGCTCATGGCCAGGACCACGCGCGAGAGGCCCATCAGCAGCACCATGATCACCGTGGTCAGGCCCACCAGGGAGCCGAAGGCGATGACCTTCGCGGCGTCGGTGTTCCCCACAGCTTCGAAGGCAGTGGTGAGCGTCGGGTTCTCGACCTCGGCCAGCTGCTTGTAGGAGACCATGCCCGTGAGGGCGAGGGACACGAGAATGTACAGCAGCGTGACCAGGGCCAGGCCGCCGAAGATGCCGCGCGGCAGGGTCTTCTGCGGGTTCTTGACCTCTTCCGCGGACGTCGCCACCACATCAAAGCCGATGAAGGCGAAGAACACCAGCGCGGCGCCGGCAAAGATGCCCAGCGTTCCGTACTGGGCGGGGGCTGCGCCGGTGAGGAAGCCGAAGAAGGACTGCTTCATGACATCCGCCGCTCCGGTGCCTGCGGTGGGCTCTGAGGCCGGCACGAACGGGGTGTAGTTGGAGAACTTGACGTAGCTGAAGCCGACCACGATCACGAAGATGACGACGCCGATCTTGATCAGCGTGAAGATGTTGCCCACCCGTGCGGACAGTTTCGTTCCGAGCACGAGCAATACGGTGAAGACGGCGACGATGAGGAACGCTCCCCAATAAAGGTCGAGGCCGGCGATCGAGACGGCGGGCGGGATCTCCGCGCCCATAAGGGCGAAGACCTTGCTGAGGTAGATGCCCCAGTATTTGGCAATCACCGCAGCAGCGGTGAAAAGCTCAAGGATCAGGTTCCAGCCGATCACCCAGGCCAGCACCTCGCCCATGGTTGCGTACGTGAAAACGTAGGCGGAGCCGGCAACGGGGATGGCGGTCGCGAATTCGGCGTAGCACATGATCGCGAGGGCGCAGGTAACGGCAGCCACCGCAAACGACACGGTGACGGCCGGGCCGGCAAAGTTCGCTGCAGCCTTGGCGCCCACGGAAAAGATGCCGGCACCCACTGCTACGGCGACGCCCATGATCATGAGGTCCCAAGTGCTCAGTGAACGCTTCAGCTGGCGTCCGGGCTCATCGGCGTCAGCCATTGACTGCTCGATGGATTTGGTCCGGAAAAGATTCATAGGAAGTCCACAATCCTGATTGGGGTTGGAAACAGACCTATCAATACTAATGTCCATCCAGTGGACGGCCTCATTTGTCCCAGATAATGAGACCGGCCGGACGCCGGACGGCACAAAACCACGCCCGGACCGTCCCCGCGCTGCGGCTGCGCGGTATGTTGGAAGGTCCGGACGTGGAGTCTCGGGGTTCGTATCAGCAATAGAGGCTGGATACGGGGGTGGAGCCGCCGCCCCGACCCTTCCGGGCCGGGGCGGCGGCTGACAACCGGATTAGCTGATGACGTTCATGACGTTCCAGCCGGTCCCGGCCGAGACCCGCGTCGGGAAGATCCCGGCGCCGTTGCCCAGGTAGGTCCAGAGCGCGCCGCTCGCGTCCCTGGCCACGAGGTCAGCCCTGCCGTCACCGTTGAGGTCACCCGCACCGCTGATGGCTGTCATGCCGTTCCAGCCGCCGCCCACACGGATCCGGTTCGGGAAGATGCCGGCGCCGTTGCCCAGGTAGGACCACAGCACGCCGCTCGTATCCCGGGCCAGCAGGTCAGCCCTGCCGTCACCGTTCAGGTCGCGCGAGGAACTGATGACATTCATGGTGTTCCAGCCGGCGCCCACCCGGATCCGGTTCGGGAAGATGCCGGCGCCGTTGCCCAAGTAGGACCACAGCACACCGTTCGTGCCCCTGGCGATCAGGTCAGCCCTGCCGTCACCGTTCACGTCACCCGAGGCGCTGATGACATTCATGGTGTTCCAGCCGGCGCCGACACGGATCCGGTTCGGGAAGATTCCCGCACCGTTGCCCAGGTAGGACCACAGCACACCGCCGGAATCCCTGGCGATCAGGTCAGCCCTGCCGTCACCGTTCACGTCACCCGAGGCGCTGATGGCATTCATGACGTTCCAGCCGCCGCCAACCCGGACCCGCGTCGGGAATGCTCCCGATGCGTTGCCCATGTAGGTCCAGAGCACTCCGCTCGAGTCCCTGGCCAGCAGGTCCGCGTTGCCGTCACCGTTGAAGTCACGGAGCGCGGTCAGGATGCCTACAACGTTGGCTGCCGTTACCGCCGTCGAGGTCTGGGATGCCGTGGCGTACCCGGCCTTCGAACCTGTGACCTGGACGGTGATCGCCTTGCCGGCGTCGGCGGCCTTCAGCGTGTACGTTGCCGCCGTTGCTCCGCCGATGGCAGTGCCGTCGGCGAACCACTGGTAGCTGAACGTCACCGGCGCCGGTCCCCAGACTCCGGTGTTGGCGGTCAGCAGGCCGCCGACGACGGCCGCTCCGGTAATGCTCGGAGCAGCTGTCACCAGCACCGGTACGGCAGGAGTGACCGCGTTGGACACTACAGCCGTGCTGGATCCGTGGACGTTGGTTGCCGTGACCTCGAAGCGGACCTGAACGCCGTTCTCCAGACCGGTGACCACCAGGCTGGTGGCATCGCCCGGTGCCGTGCGGAGATCGCCGATCTGGGCGCCGGTAGTTGCGTTGACAACCCTGATGGAGAACTCGTCCGTGATCCCGCCGGCTACCGCAGCCGTGAAGTTCACGGTTGCCGAAGCATTGCCCGTCACAGCCGTTACACCGGTGGGTGCGCTGGGCGCGATGGAGTCGGCGAAGATCAGGGTTTCGATGTTCCGGAGGGTGTCCGTTCCATCGGGGCCGGCGTTGTTGTGGGTCACCGTGGTCACCCCGTTCTCTTCCGTGACGGTGTAGTTCGCCTCGATGTCGGAGAACACGGCCTTGTCGGTGCCACCGCTGGCGGTGACGATTTCCCGCACCACCTCGATGTTGCCCGGGTCGACCTTGCCGGCGAACACGTCCGCCTGGAGGGTCGCTCCGGTAAGCGCGCCGGCCTCGTTCTTCAGGTACTGCGTGGTCATGCCCGTGGCGCTGCCGATGATTTCGCCGGCGTCGTTCTTGACGCTGAGCCGGACGTTGAGGTAACGGTCACCGTCGATGATGTCGTTGCCGCCACGGCCTTCGATGATGTCGTTGCCGCCGCCGCCGAGGAGGAGGTTGCCATCGCCCCAGGCCATCGCGTTCTCGGACTGGTCCAGGATCGGGCAGTCCTTCGAGGCCGAAGCAGCAATCACATCGGCGATAAGGGTTGTCCGCGCTTCTGCCGGAATCAGGTCGCTGAGGCCGGCAATGCGGTTGACGCCGTGCTCGTCAAGGACGTTGCAGCCGATGAAGCCGGCACCGCCCACATCAGCGGGAATGACGTCGTCGCCGCGGAGCTTGTCGTCGAAGGGGCCTCCGGAGAGGGCTTCGACTTCGTTGTAGCGGTCGCGCACGCCCGTCTGGAGGATGTCCAGCGGCAGGATCTGCAGATCCAGGTCGGCATCCTGCGGCTGCGGATCGGCAATGCCGATTTCCCAGTCGTAGCCGGAGCCACCGGCGACCTTTTCAATGCCGGGACCTGCGAGGCCGATGTCGTCGCCGCCTTCCATGTCGTAGTCGTCGTCGCCGCCCTGGCCGGCCTGGACGTCGTGGCCCGGCTTCTGCGAATCGTCCAGGAAAAAGAGGTTGCTGGAGTCACCGATCAGGAGGTCGGGTTCGTCGCCGCCTTCCATCCAGTCACTTCCGCCGTCGCCGAAGACGACGTCTTCGCCCTGGCCGGCGATCGCGAAGTCATCGCCTTCGCCGGAGAACGTTTCGTTGATGTTCGGTCCGCCGTTGGTGAAGTCCTTGCCGTCGCCGGACATGATGATGTCCAGGCCGGGACCTGCATCGATGGCGTCGTTGCCCGGGCCACCCTTGTGGACGTCGTCACCCGCGATATCGGTGATGATGTCGTTGCCTTCGCCGCCAAGTCCGACGTCGGCCCCGTCACCGCCTTCGATGATGTCGTTTCCTTCGCCGCCCCAGAACGTGTCGTTGTCGTTGCCGCCGTAGACGCGGTCCTGGTTGACGGTTCCGTTGAAGACGCTCTGGCCGTTGATGCCGGCGGGGTCCGCGGTGTTGATCATCCTGTACTTGATGGTGCCGTCCGCCATGCGGATCAGGACCTTGGTTTCGTTGCACTCCGACGCCGTGTCGTCGGCGACGGTGTTGCCGAATGCGGTGAAACCGTCCCGGGTGCCGGCGAGGTTCTTCAGCTCGAACTTGCAGTCGGCCGTGGCGAATGCGTCGGCCTTGAGGGCCTGCGCATTCGTGTTGCGCATCATGAGTTCCGCGAAGGAGTTGCCTTCCAGCTGTGCCCGCAGGTTCATGCCGGGCGTGCGGGCCAGGTAGTAGAACCGGTCACCGTTCTGCAGCTCCGTGAGCTGCTGCTCGAAGACGTGGTTGAACGTGCTGCCGAGCAGGCCGCCGAACATGTTGGTGCGTTCCGCGAGGCCGCCGACCCACAGTTCGACGTCGTCGAGGCCGGTCCGTGAGTGTCCGTCCTGGTCTGACCAGTCAGTGCCGTCACTGTTCATGAAGGCTGCGGCGTCCGCAGGAGGAACGTCGCCCCCGATCGTGTCCGGGTTGACGATGGCACGTGCAGCGTCCCGGCGCGACTTAAGCGTGGCCGGGCCGTCGTCCTCGTTGCCGAGCACCTTGTCGGGCCCCGCGTCCGTGAGGATCGTGGGGTGCTTGCCGTAGGCCGCCACAAAGTTGATCAGTGACTCAGGGTGCTTGAGGTTCTCACCGAAGTCGATCCAGTTCGTGTAGGGCTTGAGCTGGCCGTCGTTGGTCTCGGCATGGAGTTCCTTGCGGAAGTTGTTCAGCGTGGGGACGCCTTCGGACCTGGCCCGCGTCATGTTGATGGTTGCCAGGTCAAGCGGGAGTCCCAGCAGGTTGTTCCGGAGCGTGTCCGTGACGAATTCGTCCAGCTCGTTGCCGGCCTGGTCGGACATGCCCATGATGATGCTGCCTGCGGCCTGTTCCGATGTCAGCTCACCCTCGGTGCCGCCGTCGGTGTACGCCGGCGGGTTGAGGAATCCCTCGAGCAGTGAGATGTCGTTTTCGGAGCCCCGGACGTCGTCGGACGTTCCGTAAATGGCATCCGGACCGGGCTTGTCCTCGTTCCTGCGCGAGATGGTCTCGGTCAGCATGGAGTGGCCGAACCGGTAAACCGCGTGGGCGAATTCAGCCTTGATGGCCGGGTTGATTTCGGTCTGCGTGAAGGCAAACGGCTGGAACGGGTTGATCAGCGGCTGGACCTTGCGCGCGAACTCTTCGAAGACGAGGTGCTGGTACTCCATCTCGGTCACGAAGCGAGCCGCCTGGAAGAGGCGCTCGCCGTAGTTGAACGTTGCGTCGCCGATGGCCTGGTAGTCGCCAAGCAGTGCGGCGTTCTCCGGCTTGGCCAGAGTGGCCTTGATGTCGTCGACCAGACGGTCGTGCTCGGAGTGGAACACCTGGTGAATTGCCGTCAGGCCAATGTTCTCGTTCACGCGGCCGTCACCGGCGATGAAGTGCGCATCGAGCATCTCATCGTCATAAGTACCGGGTGCCTGGCTGGCGAAATCGGCAGAAGCAGTGGTGTCCGTGTCCTTGGTCGGGGCCACGGCAGGAGTGCCGGGGTTGTGGTCATGATCCTTCGGTGACGGGTCCGCATTGTGCGCGATGTCCGTCAGGAAGGGAGTGTTGAAGTAGAAGACATCCTCAGGAACCAGCGTTCCCGTTCCGCCGTTGTCGGCAGGGTTAGCCTCAACCTCGCCGCTGGCGGTCATGAACACGGGCAGGCCGCGTTCCGGACCGGGGACGAAGTTGCCGTACAGGTCGGACTTGATCATCGGGACGTTGAGGACGTCCTTGTCCTCAAGCCGGATACCAAGCTTCTCGAAGGCCTGCACCTTGGTGGTGGCCCACGTGGCCATGCCTCCGGCGGTCGGTCCGGCCGGGCCGCCGAGCAGCTTGCCGGTGGCAACGGGGCGGCCGGCTTCGTCGGTCACGTATTCGCGGAGGAATACCTGGTGCGAGGGGTGGGAAGTATAGGTCTGGCTCTGGTCAACCCACGGGGAGTCGGTGTTGAGTGCGTCCTGGACGTCATCAGCACTTTCATCGACATCAGTAGTCTCCGGCTTGTCGCCGAGGATGCCGTCCTCGCCCGGCTGGTTCAGCCCACGCGTCAGGGCCATGAAGCGCAGGTGCACGGGCAGGTCGTCGCCCTCAACAACGTCCCGGGTTGCCGGGTTGTCCACGCCCTCGATGGCGGGCGTCGCCGGATCATCGTCAAAAACGTGGTTGGGGCCTGCAATCAGCGGGTCGTCTGCCTTGAGGGGAACATAGACGTTCCCGCCGCCCTTCACCGTCTGGTCGATGCCGTGGTCGAAGAACTGGCCGAAAAGGGTAAAAAGCGAATTGTAGGGCGGGGACAGCCCGACGTCCGTGGTCACGTTCGGGATGAAGAGGGTGCTGTGGGAGGGAACGCAGTCCGCGGGGTCAGCCGCAACCGGCGGATCGGCCAGCGGGTTCGGGTCCGTCGTGCAGGGGACAACGCCTTCGTTGCCCTGCGTACGCACGGGATTGCCGGCAGCGGAAACGGCTGCCGGGTTGGTGGAGGTCTGGTCAACGACCAGGTTGCTGATGACGCGTGGGTGCGAATCGAAGACGTCGCCCTTCTTCTGGGCGTAGGTCGATGGTGCCGGAGGACCGAAGATTGCGTTTTCTGCGTTCTTGAAAGATGCGGCGCCCAGCCGTGGGAACACCTGGTCTGCCGCGCCGAAATTGTCCTGCCCGGGCTCGAGGTGGTTGCAGCTGCCGTCCACCGTCCGCAGGCCGAGGGAGAGCATCGGGCTCGCGAGCTGGTTCTTCAACGCGCCGCAGGGCCCTGTCTCGGCGGTCGTATCGGCCACATGCTTTTCGGCAATTTTGATCTGCTTCAGGATGAAGGACAGGTCCGAGGGCGTGACATTGAATCCTGCCCCGACAGGTCCCTGCACCGCGTTGGCTGCGACCACCGGCAGTCCCATGGCCGCTGGCATTGCCAGGGTGGTTACTGCCGCAATCAGCCGGAAGGAGACGGGCTGCTTACTTCGCTTGCTGCGTCGTAGACGCCGGTTGGTGGGTGGATCGGTGGGGGATCCGGATCGGTTTTGATCCGCGCCCCCGTCTGACTTCCAGGCTGAGAGTTTCATGGCACACCTGCCGCTAGGAGGGATGGAACACTGACATCGTGTTCTGCCCCACTCCTAAAAACCTTGGAGCAAATATGTCCTGCTAAGGCGCAGAAGCCGGCTCCCTTCAAAAGAACCACCCAATATTGGGGGTTCCCAATCGCAGCATTAACGTGCAAAGCCCGGGCAGGGCCGCTCATTTGCGGCCCCGCCCGGGCTCTACAGTTTTGGGTGTTGTTGTAACGAGCCGGAGCCGTTTACACCGGCCAATCCATCAGCGCGGACCGGATCAGGAAGCGCTTTCCTTCCGGTGCTTCCACCGAAAAACCACTGCCTCTGCCCTGCACCACATCCACAGTCAGGTGGGTGTGGCTCCAGTAATTGAACTGTTCCCGGGACATCCAGAAGTCCAGCGGCATGGCACCGCTTTCCACACTGGCGCCCTGGCCGCCGTCGGAAATCTCAAAACGACCCAGCAGGACGTCGGAGTCACCGGTGACGAACTCCCCTGCCGGAAAGCACATCGGCGAGGAGCCGTCGCAGCAGCCCCCGGACTGGTGGAACATCAGCGGCCCGTGCTGGTCCCAGAGCTTCCGCAGCAGCGCGACCGCCGCGGCGGTGAGCGCCACCCGGGAGAAATCCTCGCCGGGCAGCGTCACCGCGGCGTCAAGACTGGCTTCAGTCATCACCGAGTCCGCTCATCAGAACCTCAGCACCACGCGGCCGTCGATCTTGGCATGTTTCATCTCGTCAAAAACCGCGTTGACCTCGGACAGTTCCCGCGCCGACACCGTGGGGTGGATCTTTCCCTGGGCATAGAAGTCGAGCGCCTCCTCCAGGTCCTGCCGGGTGCCCACGATGGAACCGCGGACGGTCAGGCCCTTGAGCACGATTTCGAAGATCGGCGCCGGGAAGTCGCCGGGCGGCAGGCCGTTGAAGACGATCGTTCCGCCGCGGCGGGCCATGCCGATCGCCTGGCCAAACGCCGACGGGTGGACGGCCGTGACCAGAACGCCGTGGCAGCCGCCGGTTTCCCGCTGGATGACCTCGGCGGGGTCTTCGTGCAGGGCGTTCACCGTCAGCTCGGCGCCGTGCTGCTTGGCGAGGGCCAGCTTGTCGTCCGCGATGTCGACGGCCGCAACGCGCAGGCCCATGGCCACGGCATACTGGACCGCGATGTGTCCCAGGCCGCCGATGCCGGAAATCGTGACCCACTGGCCGGGTTTGGCTTCGGTCATTTTCAGGCCCTTGTACACCGTCACACCGGCGCACAGCACCGGCGCGACTTCCACCGGGTCCGAGCCGGCCGGTATGCGGGCGGCGAAGCGGGTGTCCACGAGCATGTACTGGCCGAACGAGCCGTCCACGCTGTAGCCGCCGTTCTTCTGGGCCTCGCAGAGCGTCTCCCACCCGGTGCGGCAGTACTGGCAGTCGCCGCAGGCGGACCACAGCCAGGCGTTGCCCACCAGGTCGCCGACGGCGAGGTCTGTGACACCTTCTCCGAGCGCCACCACTTCGCCGACGCCTTCATGGCCGGGGACGAACGGCGGCGAGGGCTTGACGGGCCAGTCGCCTTCCGCCGCGTGGAGGTCGGTGTGGCAGACGCCGGTGGTCAGGAGCCTGACCAGCGCCTCGCCCGGGCCGGGGTCGGGAACGGGAAGGGTAAGGATCTGGAGGTCCTTGCCGAATTCTGTTACTACGGCTGCTTGCATTGTCGTCGTCATTGGCGAAATCCTTGCGTCGTTTGAACGGGGTTGACCATCGTGCTGCCGGCTTAGAAGAAGCCGAGCTTGTTCTCGTTGTAGCTGACCAGCAGGTTCTTGGTCTGCTGGTAGTGGTCCAGCATCATGGCGTGGTTTTCACGTCCGATGCCCGAGGACTTGTAGCCGCCGAAGGCGGCACCCGCCGGGTAGGCGTGGTAGTTGTTGACCCAGACGCGGCCGGCCTGGATCTCGCGGCCGGCGCGGTACGCGACGTTGCCGTTCCGGGACCAGACGCCGGCGCCGAGCCCGTAGAGGGTGTCGTTGGCGATGCCCATGGCGTCGCTGTAGTCGCTGAAGCGTGTCACGGACACCACCGGGCCGAAGATCTCCTCCTGGAAGATCCGCATCCGGTTGTGGCCTTCGAAGACGGTGGGCTGGACGTAGTAGCCGCCGGCCAGGTCACCTTCGAGCTGTGCGCGGGCGCCGCCGGTGAGCAGCTTGGCGCCCTCCTGCTTGCCGATATCGATGTAGGAGAGGATCTTTTCCAGCTGGTCGTTCGAGGCCTGGGCGCCCAGCTGCGTTTCGGTATCCAGCGGGTTGCCCTGGATGATCTTCTCCACACGGGCTATGGCGTCGGCCATGAAGGAGTCGTAGATGTCCTCCTGGACCAGGGCGCGCGACGGGCAGGTGCAGACCTCGCCCTGGTTGAAGGCGAAGAGCGTGAAGCCCTCCTGTGCCTTGTCGTAGAACGCGTCGTTGGATTCAGCCACATCGTTGAAGAAGATGTTCGGGCTCTTGCCGCCGAGCTCGAGCGTGACCGGAATCAGGTTCTGGCTGGCGTACTGGCTGATCAGGCGGCCCGTGGTGGTCTCGCCGGTGAAGGCGATCTTGCGGATCCGGGGGCTGGATGCCAGCGGCTTTCCGGCCTCGACGCCGAAGCCGTTGACCACGTTGACCACACCCGCCGGCAGCAGGTCGCCGATGAGCTCCATGAGGACCAGGATGGACGACGGCGTCTGCTCGGCCGGCTTGAGGACCACGGCGTTGCCTGCCGCGAGCGCCGGAGCCAGCTTCCACACCGCCATCAGGATCGGGAAGTTCCACGGGATGATCTGGCCCACGACGCCCAGCGGCTCGTGGTAGTGGTAGGCGGTGGTGTCGTCGTCGAGCTGGGACAGCCGGCCCTCCTGGGCCCGGACTGCGGAGGCGAAGTAGCGGAAGTGGTCCGCGGCCAGCGGGATGTCCGCGTTCAGGGTCTCGCGGATGGGCTTTCCGTTGTCCCAGGACTCGGCGACGGCGAGCATCTCGGTGTTCGCGTCGATCCGGTCGGCGATCTTGTTCAGGACCGCGGCGCGCTCGGTGACGGACGTCTTGCCCCAGGACGGCGCGATCTTGTGCGCGGCGTCCAGGGCCAGTTCGATGTCCTCCGCCGTGCCGCGGGCCACCTCACAGAACGGCTTTCCGGTGACCGGGGTGATGTTTTCGAAGTACTGGCCCTTGACGGGGGCAACCCATTCGCCGCCGATCCAGTTCTCGTAGCGGTCCTTGAAGGTGACCTTCGAACCCTCGGCACCGGGCTGTGCGTAAACGGTCATTGCTGGCTCCTTTGCTCTGCAACTTCGTGGCGGTCCTCAGGGTGACCGCCGTTGCACCCAGCGTAGGAGCGCGCAGGTTGCAGGCAGGTTGCAAGTGCGTGAGCCAGCTCACAGCCGGGGGTTTCGACAAGCTCAGCCACCAGCGCCCGGTGATTGAGCCCGTCGAAATCCGGTCAGGCGTGCAGTTCCGCCTCCAGCCGTTCCAAATCGGCGACGACGGCGGCCCGCTTGGGCGAGCGCGGCGGCAGGAGCTTCAACGCGGCGAGCCGGACGCCGACGTCGTCCCTTGCTTCGGGCAGTTCGGCATACCTGAGCAGCGACTCGGCGCTGCCGTCCGTCAGGACGGCCTCGCGCAGCAGCGAGGACACCCGGCCCCGAAGCTCCACGATGCCCGGCGCCTCGGACCGCGGAAGCACGGCGCCGCGGTAAATCTCCAGGGCGATCCGGTGCGCTCCGCGCTGCAGGCAGCTGAGCACCTGTCCGCTGTCCGGCACCAGGTCCATGGCCAGCCTGTATGGGCGGGACTCCGGCACGGCCGCGGGGCTCAGCTCCTGGAGGACCTTGCGGAGGCGGACCATCTCGGGCCGCAGCGTCATGGTGGAGCCGTCCCCCGGATAGAGCAGGACACTGAGTTCCTCCGCGCTGAGGCCGTCCGGGTGGGTGCTGAGCAGCGCCAGGATTTCGCTGTGCCTGGCCGACAGCGCGACGGTCCGGCCCTCGATGCTGAGCAGCGCCTGGTCCCGGCCCAGCAGCTGCAGGCTGTTGCGGTACAGGCTGCCTTCCGCCGCGGAACCGGACCTTGCCGCCGAACCAGGGCTCCGCCGTCGGGAAGCCGTCCGCGTCGCGGCCTGGGCGGCAGCCAGCTGGAGCCTTTCGACGCGCAACTGCGCCTGGGCGGCAGCAACCGTGGCCTCGACGAGTGACAAAGTGTGCGGAGCCACCGCAGCTTCCGTGCCGGTAATGTCCACGACGCCCAGCAGCGCGCCCGAATCCGGGTCCTGGAACGGCACGGCGGTGCAGCTCCACGGGTGCACGGACCGTTTGTAATGCTCGGCGCCGGAGATCTGGATGCCGCGGCCCAGGGCGAGCGCAGTTCCCGGGGCACTCGTACCCACCATGGCCTCGGACCAGTCGGCGCCGGGAACGAACATCATGCCCTCCGCCCGCCGCTGCATCACGGGGTCGCCCTCCACCCAGAGGAGCCGGCCCACATCATCGCCGACGGCAACCAGCAGGCCGCTCTCGTGGCTGGGCTGGATGAGGAGCTTCTGGATCACGGGCATGATGGCGGCGAGGGGGTGCTGGCGGCGGTATTCCTCGAGCTCCTCCCCGTCCATGGCCAGCGGCGCCTCGGGAACGTCCGGGTTCGCCTGCAGCCGGGCCGAGCGCTGCCATGACTCACGGATGAGGCGGCGCAGGCCGGGAATTTCGGGCGCGTCCGGGAAGGCGTGGGCGTCGAGCTGCTCGTGGGCTGCCAGGGCATGCCGCTGGGCCAACTGCGCGGCGTCTTGCCCAGCTTTGCCGCGGTTTGCTGCCGGCTGGATCAGGTTCCTCATCGAACTCCCGTTGCCAGTTCACTGCGCCCGGTCGGCGCTGTCTCCGGGCACGGCCCACCAAGGGGGCGCGCGCTCCGTCCGGCAAGTCTAATGGCGCCCGCCGCCCGCCCGCCAGAGAAGCGCGAACCGGGAGCGCGAACGTACACTTGAGGCCCCACATTGCGGGCCTGAAGTGTACGTTCGCGCTGGCTTTGCGGGCGTTGGGTGTTCTGCGGGCGTCAGGCGCGCGAGATCTCGATCATTTCCTCGCGCGGCACTACTTTGATGCGTTCACGCACGACGCCGTCAGCCTCCGCTGATTCGGTCCACGCCGCACCGAGGGCTGCCTCGTGCGCGTTCAGCCGGTTCCAGCCCTCCCACGTGGTGTACTCGATGCCGCGTTCCTCGAGCAGGTCAATGATCGCCTGCGGGTCCGGGTTTTTCGCGGGCGGCAGCGTCAGCCGGTCCTCGAGGAGGAACCCGATGGTCTCCAGGGCGTCGCCCTTCGTGTGTCCGATCAGGCCGACCGGCCCGCGTTTGATCCAGCCCGTTGCGTAAATGCCGGGGACGGGGTTTCCTTCGGCGTCGAGCACCCGGCCGCCCTCATTGGGGATGACCCCGCGCCTGGCGTCGTATTCCAGTTCGTCCAGCGCGGAGCCGTGGTAGCCGATGGCGCGGTAGACGGCCTGCACCGGGTAGTCGATGAACTCCCCCGTGCCCTTGACGTTTCCGGTGCCGTCCAGCTGCATGCGCTCGAACTTGATGCCGGCAACCTTGCCGGACCCGCCGTCGTCGTAGATCTCGACGGGGCTGTGCAGGAAGTGCAGGTGCAGGCGGCGAGAGGACGGCTGCTCGGCCTCGGCATGCTCCTCCACGAGCCAGTTGGTCATGGTGTTCACCATGGTCTTGGTCTGGTTGTTGCGGCGGATCGCCTCGTCCGAGGCTTCATCAAACTCAAAGTCCTCCGGGTACAGCACAATGTCCACGTCGCGGGCGTGGCTGAGTTCCCGAAGCTCCAAGGGCGTGAACTTGACCTGCGCCGGCCCGCGGCGGCCGAAGACGTGCACGTCCGTGACGGGCGAATTCTTCAGGCCCTTGTACACGTTGTCCGGGATCTCGGTGACGAGGAGCTCATCGGCGTGCTTGACCAGCATCCGCGCCACATCCAGGGCCACGTTGCCGTTGCCGATCACGGCGATTTCCTTGGCATCCAGCGGCCAGTCGCGCGGGACGTCGGGGTGGCCGTCGTACCAGGACACGAAATCGGCGGCGCCGAAGGAACCCTCCAGGTCGATGCCGGGGATGTCCAGGTCGGCGTCCTTGATGGCGCCGGTGGAGAAGATCACGGCATCGTAGAAGGCCCGAAAATCGTGCAGGGTGAGGTCCCGCCCGTAGGTGACGTTGCCGAGGAAACGGATGTCGCCGCGGTCCAGGACCTTGTGGAGCGCGTTGACGATGCCCTTGATGCGCGGGTGGTCCGGGGCAACGCCGTAGCGGATCAGGCCGTAGGGTGCCGGGTAGGCCTCGAAGAGGTCGATGCTGACTTCAAAGTCGCCGCCCTTCACTTCGTTGGACTTGGTCAGGATGTCCGCAGCATAGACACCGGCAGGTCCGGCGCCGACAATCGCGACGCGGAGCGGCCTCTTGGGGGTGGATTCAGCTGAGTTGGACACCGGGAGCCCTTCTGGAACGGAAACTGCGACTGTTCATCTTGCGCGCAGTTTCCAATTCTAATTGTCCGTGTGATCGTGCGGTGAACCCGTGACGCGGCGGGTCAGCCGGCAAAGCCAAAGGCCATCAGCCACTCTTCTTCAGCGGCACGACGTCGCCCTCGCCGTACAGCAACGCCCGCAGTTCGGATTCCGCGGAGTTCAGCCGACGGGGGTCGATCGTTTCGCCGGCCGCGAAATGATCCAGCATGCGCGGATCCACGTAGCTCTTCCGGGCGATCGACGGCGTGTTCCCGAGCACGGCGGCCGCCTCCTGCATGGCCACGCTGACGGCGCCCTTCCTGGCCCCCACCGTCTTCTGCGGGCCGCTCCGGGCCAGGCTGACGGCGGCCGCGACGGTGCCGTGCAGGGTCCGGAAATCCTTTGCAGTGAAGTCGGACCCGGTGCGTTCCTTGACGTAGCCGTTGATGTCGGCGCTGGTCACCGGATGCCACGTCCTGCCGTCCTTGTAGGCCAGCAGCCGGGCGTTGCCGCCGCGCCGTTTCAGCACGCGCACCAGGGCTGCGAGGTCCTCGTCGAAGATCTCCGAGTCCCAGTTCTTGCCGCTCTTGGCCGGGAAGCTGAGCTGCACGCGGTCCTTCCTGACCTGCACATGCGCGCAAAGCAGCGTTGCCAGTCCACGGCTGCCGTTCTCGTTCGTATACCGTTCGGAGCCCACCCGCAGGGATCCGCTGTCCAGCATGCGAAAGGCGGCGGCGAGGACGCGCTGGCGGGTGACGCCGTCGCTCCTCAGGTCCAGGGTGACCATCCGGCGGGCGGTGGGCAGCGACTCCGCGAGCTGGAGTGCACGGTCGAACTTCACCCTGTCCTTCCGCTCGCGCCAGGCCGGATGGTAGATGTACTGCCGGCGCCCCATCGAGTCCAAGCCCGTGGCCTGGATGTGTCCGTTCTCAAACGGGGCGATCCACACGTCGGTCCAGGCCGGCGGGATGCCGATGCTTTCCAGCCGGTCCCGAACGGGCCCCGGCGGCAACGTTGACCCGTCGAGGTCCCGGTAGCTGAACCCCTTGCCAGCTGCCACCCTGCGGTAGCCGCGGCCGGAGGCGTTGCTGTGGCGCAGCCTCATCGCGCCTCACCCTGCCCGCTCAACATGCTCATAATGGAAAGCCTACTGACTATTCCGGTGATACCGCTCCCCGGCCGGACGGAATACCGCAGCGCCACGTGGTGTTATGGCTCTTGTGCCTACCCCTGACGGATCCGTTTCCTCCGCTGTACCTCCTGCCGCGCCGCCCGCCGCAAGGCCGCCGGCGGTGAGGGCTTCGCCCGGGTCCGCCGGCCTGAAGGCCGTGGACAAGGACACGACGGCGGGAGTCCTGTTCGGCATCGGCGCCTACGGTCTGTGGGGGCTGCTCCCCCTGTATTTCTTCGTGCTGCAGCCGGCCGGCGCGGTCGAAATCGTGGCCAACCGGGTGGTCTGGTCCCTGCTGTTCTGCGCCCTGCTGATCACGGTCACGAGGACGTGGGGCGTGCTGGGCGCGGCCTTCCGGAACCGCTCCGTGCTGGGCACCCTCACCATTGCCGCCGCGTTGATTGCCGTGAACTGGCTGACGTACACGTACGGAGTGACCACCGGACAGGCCGTCGAAGCCTCGCTGGGCTACTTCATCAACCCGCTGGTGTCCGTTCTGCTCGGGGTGTTCGTTCTGAAGGAAACGCTCCGGCCCCTGCAGTGGGCCGCCGTCGGAATCGGTTTCATTGCCGTGGCCGTGCTTACTGTTTCCTACGGCAAACTGCCGTGGATCGCGCTGACATTGGCTGTCAGTTTCGGCCTGTATGGGTTCGTCAAGAAGCGCGTGGGCCCCAAGGTGGGGGCCATCACGAGCCTCACGGTTGAGACGGTCGTGCTGGCACCCCTGGCGGCGGCCACCATGATTTTCCTGGCCGTCAGCGGGAGTGCCACCCTGGCCAGCAACGGCCCCGGGCACTTCTGGCTGCTCGCCGCGTCCGGCATCATCACCGCCGTGCCGCTGCTGTTCTTCGGCGCGTCCGCCCGCAGGCTGCCGATGACCACCATCGGGCTGCTGCAGTACTTCGCGCCCGTGCTGCAGTTCGTCGTTGCCTTGGCGGTCTTCCGGGAAGCGATGACCCTGGACCGGTGGATCGGCTTCGGCGTCGTCTGGCTGGCGCTGCTGGTGCTCACCGTGGACATGCTCGCCACGGCCCGCAAGAACTCCGCGGCCCGTAAGCTCGCCCTCCGGGAAGCGCGAACGGACACTTAAGGCCCTTCCAGCCGCATCTTTTGGGGCCTTAAGTGCCCGTTCGCGCTAAGCCCGGCACGTCCGGCAAGTCCTAGAGCGCCGAATCGATCTCATCGTAGTCGCGCGGGACAACCACCATGGGCACCGGAAGGGCCCGCAGCACCTTGTTGGCCGTGCTGCCCAGGAAGATGCGGTTCTTCTCCGCCAGGCGCGAGGACCCCACAATCAGGATCTCGCCATCGTCCCATTCGAGGCCGTCGATCGCCTCCTCGATGGTGCGGCCATGGGCCACCGCCACGCTGACCTCATGGCCTGCGGGAACTTCCCCGGACGCGGCGGTCAGGACGGTGTTGGCATGGATGTGCGCGGCGTTGATTGCTTCCCCGGAGTCCCCGGCAGCGTCCAGTTCCACGAGCGACACCAAACGCAGCGGCACACCGCGCCGCTTGGCCGCATTAATGGCGGTCTCGATCGCGGCCTCGGCCCCGGCGCGGCGGCCCACGGCGAGAGTCAGGCGGGTAATGGGGGCAGTCCGCTGGTATCCGCGCGGGGCGAGGGCCACCGGCACCGGCGAGGCGTGCAGCAGTGCGTTGGCCACACTCCCCACCGTGTACCGCTTGAAGAGGCCGGCGCTGGCGGCACCCACGGCTATCAGCCCGGCCTTGAACTCCACGGCCGCATCGATCAGCCCGCCGGCAAAGGATTCGGCCTCCCGCACATGGAATGCGGCGGGAAGGCCTTGCGGAATCAGGCCCAGCCCCTGCCGTTCAGCAGCCAGCACCTCCTGCTCCTGGGCGTTTACCCTGCTTCCCTCCGGGTTCAGAGCCACGTACGGGGCACCCTTTTTCACTACATAGACAAGGTCCAGGTGTGCGCCCTGGGCCAGGGCCAGCGAGGTGGCAAGGGCGACGGCGTCCGCGCCCCGCTCGGTGGGTGTGTAACCGACTACGTATCGCATGCAAAACCCCTCTTCGGGTGAGGCAGACGTCGGCCCCGCCGGATCCCGGCGGCACACCCCGGCCTGCGGTGTGAAGTGCAGTGGTGAGGATGACTTTACCCCCGGATACGACGGCGGGCCGGGCACCTTTTGGTACCCGGCCCGCCGTCGTCGTTCGCGCTCCCGTTCGCGCTTCTGGGAGGTGGGGGTTAGGCGTTGGCCTTGATGGCCGCGGCGAGCACCTCGAGGCCGTCCAGTAGCAGCTCGTCGCTGATGACCAGCGGGGGCAGCAGGCGGATGACGTTGCCGTAGGTGCCGCAGGTGAGGATGATGACACCTTCCTTGAGGCAGGCAGCCGCAACGGCCTTGGTGAGCTCAGGGTTGGGCTCCTTGGACCCGGCCTGGACCAGTTCGATGGCCAGCATGGCACCGCGGCCGCGGATGTCGCCGATCACGGAGCCGTCGGTACCGCCTGGAAGCTCGGCCATCAGCTCGCGGAGGCGGCCCACTGCGACTTCCTCGATGTGTTTGGCGCGGGCGTTGAGGTGGTACTCCTCCATGGATCCAATCGAAGCAAGCGCAGCGGCGCAGGCCACCGGGTTGCCGCCGTAGGTGCCGCCCAGGCCGCCCGGGTGGACGGCGTCGAGCAGGTCGGCGCGGCCGGTGATCGCGGACAGCGGCATGCCGCCGGCAATGCCCTTGGCCATGGTGATGATGTCCGGAACAACGCCCTCGTGGTCCACTGCAAACCATTCGCCGGTGCGGCAGAAGCCTGACTGCACCTCGTCGGCGATGAAGACGATGCCCTTTTCCTTGGCCCACGCGGCCAGCGCCGGCAGGAAGCCCTCGGCCGGGACGATGAACCCGCCCTCGCCCTGGATCGGCTCGATGATGATGGCTGCGACGGATTCGCCGCCGATCTGCTTTTCGATCATGGTGATGGCGCGCTTGGCGGCCTCGGCACCGGTGATCGCGGGGTTTTCCTCGCGGTACGGGTAGCTCATCGGCATGCGGTAGACCTCGGGCGCGAACGGACCGAAGTTGGTCTTGTACGGCATGGCCTTGGCAGTCAGCGCCATGGTCAGGTTGGTGCGTCCGTGGTATGCGTGGTCAAAGGCGACGACGGCGTCACGGCCGGTGGCGAGGCGAGCCACTTTGACGGCGTTTTCCACGGCTTCGGCACCGGAGTTGAAGAGGACGGTGCGCTTCTCGTGGTCGCCCGGCGTCAGGCGGTTCAGCTGCTCAGCGACGGCGACATAGCCCTCGTACGGCGTGACCATGAAGCAGGTGTGGGTGAAGTGCTCCACGGCCTCCTTCACGGCCCCGACGACGGCGGGATCGGACGCGCCGACGCTGGTCACCGCGATGCCCGAGCCGAGGTCGATGAAGGAGTTGCCGTCGACGTCGTGGATGATGCCGCCGTCAGCGTCTGCCACGTAGACGGGAACGCTGGACGCGACGCCGGCGGCGACCACAGCCTTGCGGCGTTCGGTCAGGGCGACAGACTTGGGGCCCGGGAAGTCGGCCTGGACGCGGCGCTTCTGCTCAAGGCGGTAGGTGATTTCGTTGGCGGTGGTGGTCATGGGGGGCCTTTCGGTGCCTGGTGATTGAGCCTGCCTGGGTCGTGTTTCGACAGGCTCAACCAGCGAATTGTTAGGAGTCGAGAGCACTCATGACGTGCTTGATGCGCGTGTAGTCCTCGACGCCGTACATGGAGAGGTCCTTGCCGTAGCCGGACTGTTTGAACCCGCCGTGGGGCATTTCGGCGGTGAGCAGGATGTGGGTGTTGATCCAGACCGCACCGAAGTCAAGATCGCGGCTGAGCCGCATGGCGGTGCCGTGGTCGGAGGTCCAGACGCTCGACGCGAGGGCGTAGTCGACGTCGTTGGCCATCTCCACGGCTTCCTGTTCCGTGCTGAACTTCTGCACGGTGATGACCGGGCCGAAGGTTTCCTTCTGCACGATGTCATCAGTCTGCTTGGCGCCGGTGACGATGGTGGGCTCGAAGAAGTAGCCCCTGTCGCCGGCGCGGTGGCCGCCGGTTTCGATTCGGCAGTTGGCCGGCAGGTGCTCAACGACAGAGGTCACCGCGTTGAAGTGGTTGACGTTGTTCAGCGGACCGAAGTAGTTCTCTTCGTCGTTTTGCGAGCCGGTGTGCAGCGTCTTGGTGTGTTCCACCAGGGCTGCCACGACGTCGTCGTGTACCGAGTCTTCGACCAGCACGCGCGTGATGGCGGTGCAGTCCTGGCCGGCGTTGAAGAACGCGAACTCGGCGATGGCCGCGGCGCTCTTCTTGATGTCGGCATCCTTGAAGACGATGGCCGGGGCCTTGCCGCCCAGTTCCAGGTGCGCGCGCTTGAGGCCCTTCGCGGCACCCGAGGCGACGGCGATGCCGGCGCGGACGGAGCCGGTGATCGAGACGAGGCCGGGGACCTTGTGCTCCACCATCATGGCGCCGGTTTCGCCGGTGCCGAGGATGACGTTCAGGACGCCGGCCGGGAAGATGTCCTTGGCCAGCTTCGCCAGCACCAGGGTGGATTCCGGTGTGGTGTCCGAGGGCTTGAGCACCACCGTGTTGCCGGCGGCGAGCGCAGGACCGATCTTCCAGATGGCCATGAGGAACGGGTAGTTCCACGGCGCCACCTGGGCCACGACGCCGATGGGTTCGCGCCGGACGAAGGATGTGTGGCCCTCGAAGTATTCGCCGGCCGACTTTCCTTCAAGGATGCGGGCGGCACCGGCGAAGAAGCGCAGCTGGTCGGCGCCGGCGGCAACTTCCTCCGAGGCGATCAGCGAGCGTACCTGCCCGGTGTTGCGGTGCTGCGCCTCCACGAGCTCGTCACTGTTCGCCTCGACGGCGTCCGCGAGCTTGAGGAGCATAAGCTGGCGCTGGCCGGGCGTGGTGCGCTTCCAGGTCTTGAACGCGTCCTTGGCGGCTGCCATGGCGGCATCGACGTCCGCCGCAACGGAAATGGGCGACTTGGCCACAACCTCCCCGTTGGTGGGGTTCACGATGTCAAGAAGTCCGGTGCCGGCGGGCGTCACGAACTCGCCGTTGATGAAGTTCTGCAAGGTTTGAACCACGGTGTACAACCTCTTTCGTCCCGAATGATGTGATGCAGCTGCTTCGAGCCTATTCCAGCCCACCACCCCGGGGAATAGCCACCTGCACACCTTTGGCGCAGGGCTTTAGTGCGATCGGCCAGCCACCGGCTACCCTTGATCCATGGCAATTTCCCTTGCGGCCCTCCTTGCCGTGCAGTCTCTGGGACTCAAGAAATCGAGCCTTGCGGAGACCACCTCGCACCAGGACATCCGCTGGGTTGCGGTCACCGAACTGGAGGACCCGCAGCGCTTCCTCAACGGCGGCGAACTCGTGCTGACCACCGGGCTCCGGATGAAAAGTGCGCCGGAACAGCGCCGCTTTGTGCGCCAGGTCCAGCGCGCAGGCGCTGTGGGAATCGGTTTCGGCGTGGGTCTGACGCACGACGCCGTTCCGCCGGCTTTGATTGCAGAGGCGAACCGCTGGGGGCTGCCGGTGGTGGAGGTGCCGTACGGCACGCCCTTTATCGCGATCAGCAAGCTCGTGGCGGACGCGCAGTCTGCCGACCACTATTCCAAGCTGGAACGGCTCATCGCGGGCCACCAGATCCTGGCCCGGGCGCTGCTCACGGGCGGTGGGCTGTCCGAACTGCTCAGGCACCTCGGCGGCATGCTGCGCACCGACATCGTGCTGACCCAGTTCACCGCCGAGCTGTACAACAGCGGCACCGCAGCGCCGGACGCCCACTCCTGGGCTTCGTACCCCATCCCCACCGGCCGCCGCGACGCCTGCACCCTGTGGGTGAGGCAGCCGTTCGAGGATTCCGGCATCATCGGCTACGCGCAGAACCTCATCAGCGTGGAGCTCAACAACATGGTCAAGCAGCGCCAGGCCGAGCGGGCACTGTGCGGGCAGGTGCTGGAGGACGTGATCCACGGAACGCTGGACCCCAGCGAAGCCACCCGCCGCCTGGCTGGGACCGGAATCAACAGCACCCGGAAGAACGTGGTGCTGCTGGCCGGTTCCGAGGCACACCACAAGCAGCTGGTGACCTCATCGCTGCCGCGGGCGCTCGAGAAGGCGGTGACCGCCGTCGTCGGCAAGGACCTGATCACGGTGATCGCCGACGACGGCCGCGGCGCCACTGCGCTGGCCAGGAGCCTTAGCGACCATCTTGCCGAGGCGGGCATCCATGCCACAATCGGCATCGGCGGCGCCTACACGAAGCCTAACGGCCTGCGCTGGAGCTACTTCGAGGCCCGCGACGCCGCGAGCCACGGACTGCCTGTCAACGAGCCGGAGCGTCTCAGCCTGACGTCGCTGCTGCTGGCGAGCGAGGACGTGCCGCTCGCGGACATGGCCAATGAATCGCTGAATCCGCTGCGCACGTTCGATGCCGCGCACGGGGCGGAGCTGATGACCACACTGGAGAGCTACCTGAGCAACAACGGCTCGGTGGCTGCCGTGGCCGAAGCCCTGACCCTGCATCGGAACACGGTCCGCTACCGCCTGGCCCAGATCACCGAACTCACCGGCTACGACCCCTCCGTCACCGCCGACCGTGTCCAGCTGTGGCTCGCCCTCGCGGTCACCCGGCTCGGATCGCGGCACCAGGGGTAGACAGGGGTAGACAGCCGTAGGGCCCAGTCCGGCAGGCCGTTTGGCTAGCCGACCCCGCGCTTCAGCAGCTTGCGTGCCTTCCGCCGGGACTTGCGGTACTTGGCTTCGGTGCGGGCGATGATGCCGGTCTCCGTCTCGAGAAGTGAACCGTAGGCGGCGACGGCCTGCTCCGGAAGCTCCGGACCGCGGACCATCTTCTCCAGGAGGGCCTGCGCCACCACGCTGTCGTGGTGGTCGCCCAGGATCTTCTGCTGGCGGCGGGCGGCCTTGGCCAGCTTGGCTGCCCGCTTCCCGTAGACCGGCTCGGCCGATTCTGCCGCGTGCCGCAGGCGTTTGGCGTCCTTGCGCACCTGGTGCAGCGCGATCTCATGGCCCGGGCTCGCCTTCTCCCGTTTCGCCGCCTTGTGCGAACGGCGCAGCCGCCTGACTGCCTTCTTCACCCGTTTGCCTGCCACGGTTCCGGCAGGCGCAGACGCAGCCGGCCGGACGGGCGGGTTGTCCCGGAAGTCCTCCAGGTCATCCAGCAGCCGGAAGTAGCGGTCTGCCATGAGCACTTCCTGCACTCTCCTGTAGCCTGCGTCGAACCTGCGGCCCAGTTCGCGCTCCAGCCTGCCGTTGACCGCGCTTGCCTGTTCCGGAGGCAGCTCCGCAACGTGGGTGCGCAGCCGCTCACGCATCACTTCGGAGTCACGGGGCGATCCGAGGATGCTGCCAAGCCACTGGAGTTCGCCGCGCAGCCGCCGGACCGGAGCTGCTCCGAAGAGTTTGCGGTAGACCGCCAGGGCGGAGCGCATCCGCCGCGCGGCGGAGCGCATTTGGTGGACGGCGTCGGGCTCCTCCAGCCGCACGGCAGGATCAGTCGCCATGAGCTCGCTGATCTGCTCGCCCAGGTAGGCGGTCACGACGCCGGAGGCCGGCTGCTTCTTCGCCGCAACCTTCCCGACAGGCTGCTGTCCCCCGGTCCCGGCGGTGCCCGCCGGAGCCTCCTCCCCCCGCGCCCTGGCCAGTTTGGATGCATGCGCCGCCGGCCTCGCGCCGGTCTCGGCGAGCGCGGCGGCGGCGGCGGCGAACAGGTCCGGTTCCCCGTGGACGAGCTCGAGTTCCCACTCGCGCCATTCCTGCTTCCGGCTCGCACCGCCCAGGGTTTCGGCCTCCACCCTGTCGTCGGCAAAGTCGGCCAGGTGCACGCCGTCCTGCCCGTACAGGGCGTGGGTGGTGCGCCTGGTCTTCAGCCTGGCGGCCGGCACCGGCTCGGCGCCGCGGAGGTAGACATGCAGGTACGCCAGCAGCTCCCCCGGGACGACGGCGGCCTGTCCGAGCGGTGCATGGATCTCCCGCCGCTGCCGGGGTGCCTGCTCTGCACCGGAGTCTGTACCGGACTCCGCAGCGGATTCTGTGTCAGATTCCGCCGGCAGTTTCAGGTGCCAGCCGGCGTCGACTCCGCCTGTGCGGCGCCGGAGGGTGATCCGGCGGGCGGCCAGGATGAAGTCGTCCGTATCGAAATAGACCGCCTCCAGGTCGGCATCGGACGGCTCCCCCACCCGTTCCACGCCGGGTATCTCATGCAGTGCCGGGAGCGCGGTGTCGGTGTCGACGTCGTACTTCTTCTCGGTTTCAAGGCCCTCGGAAGTCATGGCCGTACGGCATCCTTTCGCATCGGCGGCCCGCTGTCGGCCCCCTGTGTCCGTGTGCCCGAGTCTATTCGTCCTGAGGCGGGCCCGCGAGAGATCTGCCACAAAACCCTAGACATCAAACGTCTAACGTCTAATGTTAAGGAATGACCTCCGTTTCTTCAGCCCCCGCGGCGACCGCTGCCCGCCCGCCCAAGGCGCGCGCCGCCGTCGTCGTCAGCGTTATTGCGCTGGTGCTGATCGGATTGAACCTCCGGGCGGGCATCACCGGCGCGTCGGCGCTGTTCCACGACCTTCAGCTGGTGCTGGGCTACGGCCCCCTGGTGGCGTCGGTCATTCCGTCCATTCCCACGCTGTGTTTCGCGCTGGCGGGGGCGGCGACGTCGTGGCTCACGGGCCGGCTCGGCGTCGAGAAGTCCATCCTGCTGTGCCTCGCGATGCTGGCTGCCGGGCTGCTGGTCCGCGGCATCACTTCCACCGGCATGCTGCTGGCCGGGACGGTGCTGGGGATGTCCGGCCTGGCGGTGTGCAACGTGGCCATGCCGTCATTCATCCGCGAGCATTTCGCCCACCGCACCTCCCTCATGACCGGCCTCTACACCGTGACCATGACCACCGGGGCCACCGTCACGGCCGTGGCCGTCGTGCCCCTGGCCCAGCTGCTCGGCTCGCCATCCGCGGGCCTGGGCGCGATCGGCATTCTCGCCATGACCGCTTTCCTGGGCTTCCTGCCCGTGGCGCTGCACGCACACCGCAACAGTGTCCGAGGGACGTCGGGCCACGTGTCGCCGTGGCCGCTGCTGCGGACCCGCAAGGGGGCGCTGCTCACGGCCATCTTCACGCTGCAGGCGCTGCTGGCGTACGCGCTGCTGAGCTGGTTCCCGTACATGCTCACCACCATGGGCCTCAGCGCCGCGGACAGCGGCCTGATGTTCGGGCTCATGCAGCTGGTTTCGGTGCCGGCCGGCATGGTGCTGATCGCCATCGGCTCCCGGCCCCGCATGCTGCGCCCGGCCTTTTACCTGGTCAGCGTCACCATGGTGGCCGGGGTGGCCGCGCTCCTCTTCCTGCCGGTATCCCTCGCGGCCGTCCCGGCCGTGCTGCTCGGCTTCGGGCTCGGCATCTTTCCGCTGGTCATGGTGATCATCAGCCGCAGCGGCCGGGACACTGCCGAAACCACCGCACTCTCCACCCTGGCCCAGTCCACCGGCTACCTCCTGGCCACCGTGGGTCCGTTCGGCATGGGCCTGCTGCACAGTTCGACCGGAGGCTGGACACTGCCGCTGGCGTTGCTGCTGGCGATTGCCCTGGCGCAGATCGTGGTGGCCCACCACCTCACTGCCAAGACGAAAGGCTAGGACGCCATGACGCTCAGCACCTCGCACCGCCAGCCGCTGGCCGACGAAGTCACCGCCAAGCTCCGCGAAATGGTCCATTCGGGTGAGTGGCCGCTGCAGCAGCGGATCCCCTCCGAGACAGAGCTGATGGCCGGTCTGGGCGTGTCACGCGGAACGCTCCGCGAGGCGATCAAGGCCCTCGCCCACAGCGGCATGCTCGAGGTCCGGCGCGGTGACGGCACGTACGTCCGCGCCACCAGCGAGATTTCCGGCGCCGCCCGCCGCATGTACCAGGACCACACCGAGGAGCACATCCTCGAGGTGCGGGTGGGACTGGACACCCAGGCGGCACGCCTCGCCGCCCGCAACGCAACGGCCGACGACGTCGCCGCCCTGCGCGCGCTGCTCGCCGACCGCGAAGCTGCCTGGAACGCGGCCGACTACGCCGCCTGGGCACGGGCCGACTGGGGCTTCCACGAGCGCGTGGCGCAGGCCTCCGGCAACCCGCTGCTGTACGAGCTCTACGCCAGCTTCGGCGAGGTCTTCCACAACGACCTGCTGAAGCAGCACGGGCGCCCCGGATTCCAGGGCCTGCCGCGCGAGGGTCACGAACGGCTCGTGGACGCCATCGAAGCGCACGATCCAGACGAGGCCGTGGCCAGTGTGAACCGCAACCTCAATTCCTGCGCCGAATGGCTGCGGGAGTAAACCCTATGGTCCTCCCCCGGTTAGGGGGCCCATTTGTGGGGGTGAGAGCCCGTTTCGCAGGGTTTTTCCAAGGTTTTTCCAAGGTCCCGGTTCGATTCTCAATTTAGCGGTTTACCTCGCGGCAGCATCCGCCACCCATATGCAACGGTCCTTTCAGGCAGTTGGAGGTAGGCCATGACGTACAGTGCAGCCGCGGGCCGCAGGTTCCCGCGCAAGGACCATAAATCATCCCGCCGGCTGGTCGGGATCCTCTGCGTCGCCGCCGCGGCGGCCTGGGTGCTCGCCGTCGCCCTGGGGCTGTCCGTCACAGTCGAGGGACCACCCCGGGTCCTGAGCCTGTCCGTCCACATCCTGGCGATGGTGCTGGCGTTCGGCGCCATCCTGCTGGTGGACTGGCATGGTTTCCTGTGGCTGATCGGCAGGCGTGAACTTGCCGAAACGATCCGCCTGGACGGCGCCGCCGGCCCCTTGATCTGGTCGGGCACCGCGGTCCTGCTGTTCAGTGGCGCCCTCCTGAGCCCGGACCTCAGCAACCCCCTGACCGTGGTGAAACTGGCGGCCGTGCTGGTGCTGATGCTGAACGGCATCATGCTGATTCCACTCATGCGGCGGCTCGTGGTCATGCCGCCCACGACGACCTTCGCGGCTCTGCCCATCGGCCAGCGGATCCACATGCTGTTGTGCCTGGGCATCTCGCAGTTGTGCTGGTGGGCGGCCATCGTGATCGGCTTCGTCAACGCGGAGTTCTGAGGCGCCAGGGGCCCGCCGGGCGCGGGTTTCCCCGCCACCCTTTACGTCAGTAGGCTTACTATCTGATTGGGGAGCTAGACGCTGTCCACTGCCCGCAGATTACTAGGAGTTCCCATGGCCCGCGCAGCACAACTGTCCGAGCAAGAATTGCCTCGAGACCACGATCACGCCGGCAAGGACGCAGCCCGGCCGGCCAGCACACCCCCGGCCGAAACGAAAACGTCCCGCGAACTCTGGACCGATAGCCTGGGCCGGGTGGGCACCCGGTCCGCCCAAATACTGCTGATCCTCACCGTCGCCAGCGTGTCAGTGTACGCCCTGCTGCAGATCAGGCTGCTGGTCATCCCGACCATGATTGCCCTGATCCTGGCGGCCGCAATCGGCCCGTTCGTGAACATGCTCCGCCGCAGGGGACTGCCCGGCGCCGCGGCCACGGGCATAGCGTTCGTGGCACTGCTGGCGCTGCTGGCCGGCGTCACCACAGTGATTGTCATGTCGGTCCGCAGCCAGTGGAACGAGCTGGTGCAGCAGGCCGCTTCCGGCCTCGACGAACTTGAAAAGTTCCTCCTCACCGGGCCGTTCCCGCTGGACCGTGAGCAGCTGAACCAGGCCAGGGAAGGCATCATCCAGTTCGCCACCAGCAGCCAGGTCCGGTCCGGCGCGATTTCCGGCCTGTCCGTGGTCACCGAATTCATCGCCGGCGCCACCCTCATGGCGGTGATCCTCTTCTTCTTCCTGAAGGACGGCGCGAAGATCTGGAACTTTTTCCTCCGGCCCTTCAGCGGCCAGCGGGAGGCGAAACTCCGCCGGGCAGGACGCCGCACACTGGAAGTGCTCGGCGGCTATGTCCGCGGAACGGCCATCGTGGCACTGGTGGATACGGTGGCAATCGGCGCCGCACTGCTGATCCTGCAGGTCCCGCTGGCCATCCCGCTGGCCATCATCATCTTCATGGGCGCCTTCATCCCGCTGGTCGGGGCCACGGTGGCCGGCATCCTGGCAGCGCTCGTGGCGCTCGTCGCCAACGGGCCGGTGGTGGCCCTGATCGTCGTTGCCGTGGTCATCGCCGTGAACCAGCTCGAGGGCGACCTGCTGCAGCCGGTGGTCATGGGCAAATCCCTCCAGCTCCACGCCCTCGTCATCCTCATGGCGCTCACCGCCGGCACCATCCTCGCCGGCATCATCGGCGCTGTCCTGTCAGTGCCGATCGCGGCGGTCGTCTGGGCCGTGATCCAGGTGTGGACGGCTGAGGATCCCAACCTGGAACCGATGAACCCCGACCTGCCGCCGGCGAACAGCCAGCCGGTGTAGCGGCCTGCCACCCCGCTCACACGACGCACACGACGACGGCGGCCGGCTCCCCTCGCGGGGGACCCGGCCTCCGTCGTCGTTCGCTTCCTCAGCCAGCCACCGTTGTGGGGCTGATCGCCGGCGTCAGCGGTCGCGGAGACCCTTGAGAACATTCTTGGGCCGCTGCATCTCGCCGTGCTTGGCACCGAGCACGATGACCGAGGCCGCGAATGCGGGGATGGTCCACTGCAGCACCTTGAGCTGCTGCTGCGCGGCCCGCAGTTTGTCCGACGCTCCAGGCCGCGGCTCGGTGGCGCCTTCCGCACCCTCGTCCGCCAGCTTCTCAACCTTCTTTCCCAGGATCCCTGCATACAGCGTGACGGCGGCGCCCGCCAGCGTTGCTGCCGTCTTGTAGAGGGTGTCAGCACCCACGCTGTCCTGCTTGGCGATCCGTTCCCTGTTCTCCCAGGCGATGGCCAGGTCCGCCACGAGGTGGGTGGCGAAGGCCGCCGTCTGAATGGGCGCCCACTTCATCCAGCCCACGCTCGAGAGCCGGGTGCGCTCCGCGGGGTCCTTGGCTTCCGCGGCGGCTCCGTTCAGGCCAATGGCGCCCATCAGCGAACCACCGAACCAGGCCGCCGCCGTCAGGTCGTGAACGGAGCGTGCCAGTAGATTTCCTGCCATGATGTGCTTCCTTACGTAGAGGTCGGATCGGGAATGATGGCTTCCACGCCGCCATCGGGGATTACCCGTGGACGGCAGCCACACCAAAGTCATGGTGTGCACATGGTAAGCACACTTACTAATGTTACGGAAGCCCGTAACAGCACGGCCCCTGCGCGTAAAATCAACGCCATGGAAGCAACGGGAACACTGTTCGGCTGGGCCTTTGGCGACTCCGCCCGCGAGGACGACGAGAAGTACGTGGAGGAGCTCCGGCAGGAAGCGCTGGAAAATGCCCGGCAGGCCGCCGCGTCGAGGGGCTTTGGCGTCGAGCCCGGGTCGGAGGGCTATGCGGTGCTCAGGGCCGGTGACACGCTCGTGGAGCTCGACACCGCGCCGGACACGCTCGTGGTCCGTTGCACCGTGAAGCTGACCGGCGAAGGAGCCGAAAGGGTCCATGCCGAAGGACCCATGAACGGCTAGCGACGCCATGACGGACAAGGCGGGCCCGATAGACGAAGCGGCCGACGCCGCGGAGGCGGCGTCGAACACCAAGGCGCTGGACGTCGTCGCGCGTTCCGGGTTTGCCGTTATGGCGCTGCTCCACATCGTGGTCGGCGCCATCGCCATCGCGCTGGCACTGGGCGCGCCAGGCCAGGCCGAGGCCACCGGGGCAATCGAGCAGCTGGCCGCCAACCCGTGGGGACCCGCCGTCATGTGGGCGGGAATGATCGCATGCTGTGGCCTCGCCCTCTGGCAGTTGAGCGAGGCGACGCTCCGGGCCCGCCATTTGCCGACGAAGGAGAGAATCGGCAAACACATTTCCTCGGGCTTTTTGGCCATCGCCTATGGCAGCGTCGGGTTGAGCTTCGGGGGTTTTGCGGTGGGCCTGCGCGGCGACTCGGGCGAGTCAACCAAGGACATCAGCGCGGCACTCCTGGCCACACCGTTCGGCACGGTGGTACTGAGCGCGCTCGGCCTCACCGTCGTGGGCGTGGGGGTCTACTTCATCGTGAAAGGCGTCCGGCGGGGGTTCAAGGAGGAACTTTTCCATTTTGAGGGCACCCGGAGGGGACGGCTGGTTGACTCCCTGGGCGTGACGGGCCACGTTGCAAAAGGCATCGCGCTGATCCTTGCCGGTTTGCTCTTCGTCGTCGCCGCCGCCAAGCACAGCCCGGAAGAATCCACCGGCCTGGACGGCAGCCTCAAGGCCCTGCGGGACCACCCGTATGGCCCCTATCTGCTGCTGGCGATCGGTGCGGGCTTTATTTGCTACGGCATTTTCGCCTTGGTCAGGTCAAAGTTTGGCCGGATGTGAGCGGCCGTGGAAGCGGCCCAGCACGAGCCGCCGGGTGGAAGTCCAGCCCCGGACGTGAAGCAACGAGGAAGGGCTGATATGACGCACGAAGCACGCGAAGGGGCCGGGCAGGCCGGCCGGGGAAGCCAGCTGGCCGGCCAGGGAAGCGAGCTCGCCGGCCGGGGGTTCGCCGCCGTCTTCAAAGCCATCAAGGCCCTCCGTCCGGACCGGCCGATTCATCCGCGGGGCATCAGCCTCGTCGGAGAGCTGACCAGGCACGGCCTGCAGGACGGCCCGGCCAGTGGGGTGTCCGACGGCAGTCCGGCCGGCGGGGCGCCCGGCGGCATGCCCCACGTACGCAGCGGCATCAGCTGGCTCGACGTTCCGGGCACCGACCAGGTGCGGGCCCGGTTCTCCCGCTCTGTAGGGCTTCCGGATGCCCTCCCCGACATCCTGGGCCTCGCCCTCCGCATTGGCACGGGTCCGGGCACGGCGGACGTCCTGTTCGCGACCACAGGCTGGGGTTTTCCGGCGCGGTTCCTGTTGCTTCCCAGGCTGGACGTCGGCGCCGCCCGGTTCACCACGCTCATGCCGTACAGGGGAGCCGACGGGCCGGTGCTGCTGGGCCTGCGGACGCTTTCGCTGCCGCGCCCGGCCACCGGCCGCGCCGAAACCGGCGGCGACTTCAGGGATGCCCTCACCGAGGGACGGTGGACCCTCGCGCTGTCCTTCGCCACGCCCGCGGGCCGCTGGGTCCACGCCGGCACCCTGACGCTCAGGGCGGACCCGGATCAGGACGACACCCCCGCCCGCTTCGACCCGCTCCAGCACCCGTTGCCGGGTGCCGGCACCTACGCGTGGGCGCGGCGCCTCCGGGAGGATTCGTACCGCACGGCCCGGGTACCCGGCGTCCTCAGACCCAAGGTTCTGACGCCCCGGCTTCTGGCACCGCGCCACTCCGGCCGGCGGCGGGCTGACCAGAACTCCACGCAACATCCCGCCCCGCAACAGCACGAGAGGACACCAATGGCCACTGTCACCCAGGTCTACAACTCCCCCGCAGCAGACGTCTGGAAGGTGATCGCCGATGGCTGGCTCTACTCCGGCTGGGTGGTCGGAGCCTCGAGGATCCGCGCCGTCGACGCGCACTGGCCGGAGGTCGGCTCGCGGCTCCACCATTCCGTGGGCGCGTGGCCGCTGGTGATCGATGACAGCACCAGGGTCACGGCCGTTGAGCCGGGCAAGTCGCTGGAAATGATCGCCCGCGGCTGGCCCATGGGCGAGGCCAAGGTGCTGATCATGCTGGAGGACCTGGGCACCCAGTGCCGGGTCACGATGGCCGAAGACGCGGTCCGCGGCCCCGGCCTGGCGGTTCCCAAAGTGCTGAGGGACCCGCTCATCTCGGTGCGCAACCGCGAAACCCTGAAGCGGCTCGAACTCATGGCCGCCGGGGGCGCAGGCCGCTAACGTCGAAGCGCGAACAGGCAGCTATTGACGTCAAACACGGGGTTTGCGGTCAATAGCTGCCTGTTCGCGCTAGTGGAGGAACTAGACGCTGGCGGCCACTCCGTCGCGGGAGATAGCAACCATGTCTTCGCGCGGCACCACCTTGATGCGCTCGCGCTTGACCTCGACGCCGTGCGATCCGCCGGCCGCGGTTGCTTCGGCGCCCAGGGCGAGTTCGTGCGCGTCCAGGGCGAGCCAGCCTTCCCAGCTGGTGTACTCCACGCCGCGGCTTTCCAGGAGGTCGACGACGGCGCTGGCGGCAGGTGCCTCGGCAACCGGCAGGTTCTCGCGGTCTTCCAGCAGGTAGGTCACGGTCTCGAGGGCGTCACCCTTGGTGTGGCCGATCAGGCCGACAGGGCCGCGCTTGATCCAGCCGGTGGCGTAGATGCCCGGCACGTGCTCGCCGGACGCGTCCAGGACGCGGCCGCCGGCGTTCGGGACGACGCCCTTCTTGTGGTCGAACTCGATCTCCGGCAGGGCGGAACCGAAGTAGCCGATCGCGCGGTAGACGGCCTGCACCGGGTAGTCGATGTATTCGCCGGTGCCGCGGGCGTTGCCCGTGCCGTCCAGTTCGGTGCGTTCAAACTTGATGCCGCTGACGCGCCCGGGGTTCTCGGCGTCGTCGTAAATTTCCACCGGGCTGTGCAGGAAGTGCAGGTGCAGGCGGCGGGAGGCCTTGAGCTCGGAGAGGTCCTCGGGCTGCTCGGCGATCCAGTTGGTGAGCGTGCCGACCATGGTTTTGGTCTGATTGTTGCTCTGGATCTGGCGGTCGGATTCCTCGTCGAACTCGAAGTCCTCCGGGTACAGGATGATGTCCACGTCCTTGGAGTGGGACAGCTCGCGCAGCTCCAGCGGGGTGAACTTGACCTGGGCCGGACCTCGGCGGCCGAAGACGTGGACGTCCGTGACGGGCGATGCCTTCAGGCCGGCGTAGACGTTGTCCGGGATCTCGGAGACCAGGAGGTCGTCGGCGTGCTTGGAGAGGACGCGGGCCACGTCGAGGGCGACGTTGCCATTGCCGATCACGGCGATTTCCTTGGCGTCCAGCGGCCATTCGCGGGACACGTCCGGGTGGCCGTCGTACCAGGAGACGAAGTCGGCGCCGCCGTAGGAGCCCTCGAGTTCGATGCCGGGAATGTTCAGGTCCGCGTCCTTGATGGCGCCCGTGGCGAAGATGATGGCGTCGTAGTGGGTGCGGAGGTCCTCGATGGAGAGGTCCGTGCCGTAGTCAACGTTGCCGAAGAACCGGATGTCGCCGCGGTCCAGGACCTTGTGCAGGGCGTTGACGATGCCCTTGATGCGCGGGTGGTCCGGGGCAACGCCGTAGCGGATCAGGCCGTAGGGCGCCGGGTAGCGGTCAAAGAGGTCGATGCTCACGGTCAGCTCGCCGCTCTTGACGGCCTCGCTCTTGGTGAGGATGTCCGCGGCGTAGACGCCGGCCGGGCCGGAGCCGATGACGGCCACACGCAACGGGCGGGCAGCGGATCCTACGGTGGTGCTGGTTGACACGGCTGTGTTCCTTTTCGTCTGCATCGGTTGCTCCGTAACGGTCCTTGTGAGGCTTCATAAAGGCCGTTACGGAACAGTCGATGGGTTTCAGGGGGTGAGAACGCGGGTGGTGCGGGGCTTGTTCGGGCTGGTGGTGCTGTAGTCAGCGGTCTTGAAGTGCGACGGCGCGAAGGGGCTTACGCGGACAACGTCACCAATGACGATCACGGCAGGATTCGCGACGCCGGTGGCCTCGGCCTGGTCGGCGATGGTTGCGAGGGTGCCAATCGTCACGCGCTGGTTCGGCAGGTAGCCGTTCTCCACAATACCAACCGGGGTGTCCCCGGGCAGGCCGGCTTTGCCGAGGGCGGACGCCGACTCGCGCAGCTGGCCTACCCCCATCAGGAGCACGACGGTGTGGTCGGGGCGGGCCGGCACCTCGGAAAGTTCCTCGTGTCCGGTAACAACGCTGAAGCCCTTGGCGAGGCCGCGGTGCGTCACGGGGATGCCGGCGGCGGCGGGCACGGAGATGGCAGAGGTCACGCCGGAGACCACTTCAACCTCGACGCCGTGCCGGCGGCAGAATTCGGCTTCCTCGCCGCCGCGGCCCAGGACATAAGGGTCGCCGCCCTTGAGGCGCACCACGCGGTGGCCGGCCAGGGCTTCCTCGACGAGGATCCGGTTGATCTCGGCCTGCGGCACCGGGTGGTTCCCGGGGGTCTTGCCCACCTCGATGACGCGGACGTCGGGGGCCAGTTCCTTGAGCAGATCGCGCGGGCCGAGGCGGTCCGCGACCACGACATCGGCCTGGCCGAGGAGCCGGCGGCCGCGCACGGTGATGAGGCCGGTGTCGCCGGGTCCGCCGCCTACGAGGGCCACGGAGCCCCGGTGGGCCCGGCGGCGGCGCAGCGGCAGGTCGCCGGATTCGAGGGCGGTAGCGACGGCGTCACGCAGGGCCATGGCACGGCGCGGGTCTCCCCCGGCGTTGACGGCGATCTTGACGTCGTCAACCACGGCCACGGCAGGGGTCCAGGCGGCGGAGGCTTCGTGGTCGGAGGCGTTCACGCACCAGATGCGCTGCGCTTCGGCGTCGGCCGAAACCTGGGCGTCCACGGCAGAGTCGCCGGTGGCCGTCTGGACGAACCAGACGCCGTCGACGTCGGACGAAGAGTAGGCGCGCGGCTCCCAGGCGAGCAGGCCGGCGTCGGCGAGCTCACGGAGCGCGGCGGAGGCAACGGGGGCGACCACGGTGACGCGGGCACCGGCGTCGAGCAGGCCCTTCGCGCGGCGTGCAGCCACGGGCCCGCCGCCCACCACGAGCACGGGTCGGCCGAGGAGGCGCAGTGCCGTCGGGTAGATGTCCTGAATTGCCATGAATCAACGGTAGGGCCGCGTCACATTCACCAACAACGGCGGCGGAAACACCAGTTCACGCAAGGTAACGCTGCGTCACATTGGGAGCCCGCCGGGGGCCGCAGTTATCGGCCCCGGACAGCAGAAAGCCCGACGGCGATCATCGCCGTCGGGCTTTCTGGTTTGGGTCAAATGGAGGTGCTTAGCGGGTGCTGCCGGCAAGGAGGCCGCGGCGCTGGAGCAGGCGCTTCTCCACCGGCCCGAAGACGAGCAGCTCGATGAGGATGCCCACGGCGAGGATGAGCAGGATCGCGGACATCACGATGGTCATGTCGGCGAGGTCGCGGCCCTGGTTCAGCATGGAGCCGAGTCCGAAGCCGATGGTGCCGCCCACGGCGATGATTTCCGCGGCCATGAGCGACCGCCAGGAGAATGCCCAGCCTTGCTTGAGGCCTCCGAGGTAGCCGGGAAGGGCCGCGGGAAGGATGATCTGGATGGCCATCTCCAGCCGGGAGGCACCCAGCACGGTGCCCACCCTGCGGTACTGCGGCGGGATCTGGTCCACGCCTGAGATCAAACCGTTGATGATGGACGGGATGGCCCCCATGAAGACCACGAAATAGACCGTGGCGTCGGTGAGGCCGAACCAGATGATGGCCGCGGGGACCCAGGCCACGGAGGGCAGGACCTGCAGCCCGGAGATCAGCGGACCGAACGCCCGGCGCAGCGGAGCCACCTGGGCCAGCAGCAGGCCGATCGGCGTCGCGATGACAACACTGATCAGGAAGCCCAAGAGTCCGCGCTGCAGCGATGTCCACACAGCCTCTTGCAGCGAACCGTCAGCCCACAGCGTGCCGAATTGCCCCAGCACGTCCAGCGGTCCCGGCACCTGGTCGCGGCGCTTGAAGCCGAGCGAAACGTAGAACTGCCAGATGAGGACGAGCACTACGACTGCCGCCACCGGAAGCAGGACCCGGCTCCAGTCGATCCTGGCCTTGCGGACGGCGTCCGACTGCAGGGAGTCCAGCCCGGATTCGAGCTCGCGCAGGTCGGCGGAGCCGGTAGAGGAACGCGTCAGGGCGGCGTGGATTTTGGTGGATCCGCCGGTGGGGCTTGTCGAAACCTTGGCCACGCCGGGTTCGGCCGACGGCGGCTCGATGAGCTCGGCTTCCGGGGCGGGGGCGGCATCCGGCGCGGAGTCAGACAGGAACCTACTTGGCATGGCGGCGGATCTCCTCTCGCAGCCGGGCGGTGATGACCCCGGTCAGCTGTCCGGCAAGACCGGCGTCGGTACGGTGTTCTTCGGTGACGTTCCATTCTTCGACCACGCGGCCGGGCCTTGAGGACAGCAGCAGCACGCGCTGGCCGAGACGGACGGCTTCGCGGACGTTGTGCGTCACGAACACGATGGTGCGTCCCGTTTCCTTCCAGATGCGCTCGAGTTCGTCATGGAGCAGGTCACGGGTGATCGCATCGAGGGCCGCGAACGGCTCGTCCATCAGCAGCAGCTGCCGGTCCTGTGCGAGCGAACGGGCCAGGGCCACGCGCTGTCGCATGCCGCCGGAGAGCTCGTGCGGGCGCTTGTCCGCCGCCTCAGCCAAGTGAACGAGGTCGAGCAGCTCGCCGGCCTTGGCACGGCGTTCGGCCTTGCCCACACCGCGCAGCTTCAGCGCAAGCTCGACGTTCTCCCTGGCCGTCAGCCACGGGAAGAGGGCGGAGTCCTGGAACATGAAGGCAGCGCCGTCGCTGGGCACCTCAAGAGCGCCCGACGTTGGGACCTCCAGTCCCGCCATGATGTTCAGCAGGGTTGACTTGCCGCAGCCGGACGCACCGAGGAGGGCGACGAACTCGCCCTTGCCGATGGTGGCGTTGACGTCGTCCAGCACCGGGGCGCCGTCGCCGAAGCGCTTGCCCAGGTTTTCCAGTACGACTGGCATGGTCCCGTCCTTTGTTCGTGGTGCGTGGTGTGCTGCCGCAGCGGAGGCTAGTCCTGGCCAAGCCCTGCTGCGGAAGTCTTTGTCTTGGTCACCGTGTTGAGGGCACGGAGGTCGAAAATGCCGTTGAGGTCGGCCTGCTTGGTGGTTCCGGCGTCTACGCCGTCCTGCAGCAGCTTCTTGTAGGTGCCGGCCAGCGGGTCCACGGTGAAGGTGATGTTCTGCAGCGAGCGGTCGATGACGTTCTGCTGCAGTGCCTTGCCGGAGTCCTTCTTGAGGGCGGCGTTGACCTTGCTGGCCTTCTCGGCCGCCGGGGTGTCGTTGAGCCACTGCACGGACTCCGCGTGGCCCTTGAGCAGGGCCTCCACGGTCTGCGGGTGTTCGGCGGCGAACTTCTTGTTGACGATCAGGATGGTGGTGGGGAATTCGCCGGGCTTGCCCGTCTGGGAGCCGTCCCACAGGTCCTTCTCGTCCACCAGGACCTTCGCGCCGGCCTGGAGCACCAGGCGGGACGCCCACGGCTCGGGTACCCACGCGCCGTCGAGCTTTCCGTCCTGGAACAGCTTCAGCGTCTGCGCGTTCTCTGTCGGGTTGATGGCGACGTCGCCGCCGCCGTCGGGGGTGGTTTTGTAGCCCTGCTCGCCGAGCCAGGCGCGCAGCGCCACATCCTGGGTGCCGCCGAGCTGCGGCGACGCGAGGGTCTTGCCCTTCAGGTCCGCGGCGGTCTTGATTTCCGGCTTGACCACGAGCTGCGCCCCGCCCGAGGCCGCGCCGGCGATGATGCTGATGGACTCGCCCTTGCTCTTGACGAACGAGTTGATGGCCGGGTTGGGACCGATGTACGTGGCGTCGATGGCCCCGGCGTTCAGTGCCTCGACGGCGGCGGGCCCGGCGTTAAAGACCTGCGTGGACAGCTTGGTGCCGTCCAGGTTCTTTTCTATGAAGCCCTGGTTGACGCCCACCAGGGCGGGGGCATGCGTGATGTTCCCGAAGTAGCCCAGCTTCAACTCATCGGCAGGGCCAAGGGAGGCAGGAGACGCTGCCGACGCGTTGGTATCCCGCGACACGGCGGAGGCCACAACAGCCCCCACGCTGATCAGCAGGACCAAGCCAAGGGCCAGGGCAATCTCCAGGGCACGCCTCCGCTTGGGCATCTGGCTGTCGCCGGCCTCAATGCGGGTCATGCCCGGCCTGGAACTAGTCATGAATTCACCATAGGGAGTGTCATTAACCCGGTTCAATGACTCGGAAACCCGGGGTCACGCGCGTTCATCTAACGTCACATTCGGACGCGCTCCAGCCTGCGTTATCTGACCGCCCGCCGCCCAGGCCCTTTAGCAGACCGGACCTATGCGAGGTATGTGTCGGCTGCTGCCAGTGCGTCGTCCAGGATGGCCAGGCCCGTGGCGGCGTCGGAGTCGGTCACATTTAGGGGAGGAGCGACATTGACCCGGTTGCCCATGGTCAGCGGCAGCAAACCCCGGTCCAGGCATGCCTTGGCGAAGGAGGCCATCGGCGCGTTCGCCGGCCCGGTGGCTCCTGCCGGCACGAGCGGCTCTTTGGTCCGCCGGTCGCGGACGAGTTCGACGGTCCAGAGGCCGCCGATGCCGCGGACGTCCCCGACGGACTCGTGCTTCGCGGCAAGCTGCCGGAGTCCTGGCCCGAGGACGTCCGTGCCGAGGCGGGCAGCTGCCGCGACGGTGCCCTCCTCGTGCATGGCGCTGATGGCGCCGACGGCGGCGGCGCAGGCGAGTGGGTGGCCGCTGTACGTCAGGCCCGCGGGGTAGGGGCGTTTGGTGAACATCTCGTAGATCGCGTCGCCGACGAGCACCCCGCCCAGCGGCACGTACCCGGAGTTCACTCCCTTCGCGAACGCCAGCAGGTCGGGTGACACGCCGTCGTGGTCGACGCCCAACCAGGCTCCGGTGCGGCCGAAGCCGACCATCACCTCGTCGGCGATATAGACGATGCCGTGGCGGTCGCACAGGTCGCGCACCCCGCGCAGGTAGCCGGCAGGTGGGACGATGACGCCCGAACTGCCGATCACTGATTCCAGGACCAGGCCGGCGATCGTCGACGGGCCTTCCAGGAGGATCACCTGCTCGAGATGGGCCAGCGCCCGCTCGGACTCTTCCTCCGGGTTCCTTGACCCGAACGCCGACCTGTACAGGAAAGGACCGAAGAAATGGACGGCTCCGGCCGCGCCGGTGTCCGAGGCCCAGCGGCGCGGGTCGCCGGTGAGGTGGATCGATGCTGCCGTGGAGCCATGGTACGAGCGGTACGCGGCGAGCACTTTCGGTCGACCGGTATGAAGGCGTGCCATTCGGACCGCATGCTCGATGGCCTCCGTTCCGCTGGTGGTGAAGAGCACGTGCCCGAGGCCCTGCGGCGCGACCTCCACAATCATCCGTGCCGCTTCGCCCCGGACGTCGGACGCGTGGCTGGGTGCGAGCGTGCACAGACGGTCGGCTTGCTCCTTGATCGCAGCGACGATGCGCGGATGCTGGTGGCCGAGGTTGGTGAACACCAGTTGCGAGCTGAAATCCAGGTAGCGTCGTCCGTCGGCGTCGATGAGGTAACTCCCGGACCCACTGACAAAGGTAGGCACGTCGCGCGGCCCCTGCACCGCCCAGGGGTGGAAGACCAGTTCATCGAGATCCACGGCATCCTCCATTGGTTCAGTCCCCCTTGACGTTGATGATCTGCCGCAGCCGGTGGCGCACTGAGACGAGGTCTGCGGCATCATGCATGACCTGGTCTATCGGCTTGTAGGCCGCAGGAATCTCGTCAATGAAGGCCTCCGTGGCGCGGAACTCGATGCCGTGCATGGCCTGCTTCAGCTCGGCAAGGGAGAACGTCCTGCGCGCCGCATTCCTGGAATATTCCCGGCCCGCACCGTGCGGCGACGAGTTCAGTGACACGGGGTTGCCAAGACCCTCCACAACGTAGGAGGCTGTGCCCATGGACCCGGGAATCAGCCCCGGATCCCCCGCTTCGGCTTTGATGGCCCCCTTCCGCGACACCCAGACGGACTTTCCATAGTGGGTTTCCTGCTGGGTGAAGTTGTGGTGGCAGTTGATCCGCTCCTTCTCGCGGACCGGGCCGCCCACCCAACGGCCGAACTGGGTAATGACGCGGTCCATCATTTCCTCACGGTTCAGCAGGGCAAAGCGCTGGGCCCAGCGGAGCTCCTTGATGTAATGCGTGAATTCCGCCGTGCCCTCGTCCAGGGAGGCCAGGTCCGGGTCCGGCAGGACAGTGCCTTTGGCTGCCGCCAGCCGGCGGGCGACGTTGATGTGGTGCTGCGCGATCTTGTTGCCGATCCCCCGGGACCCTGAGTGCAGGAACAGCCAGACCGCATCCGTCTCATCCACGCATACCTCGATGAAGTGGTTTCCGGATCCGAGCGAGCCCAGTTGCAGGTCCCACTTCGCCACATAATGGCCCGGATCAAACCCGGCCTTGGCGGCCAGTTTCCGCAGTTCGGCGATGCGCGGTTGGGCCGTGGCGAGGACTGTGCGGTTGTTGTGGCCCGCGGACAGCGGAATGACGCGCTCGATGTCCTCGCGCAACCGTTTCCGGTCCTGGGGCAGGTCTTTCAGCGCGTACTGCGTCCTGACGGCAATCATGCCGCAGCCGATGTCCACGCCCACTGCGGCGGGAATGATGGCGCCGAGCGTCGGGATGACGGAGCCGACAGTGGCGCCCTTGCCCAGGTGCGCGTCCGGCATCAGCGCCAGATGCGGGTAGATGAAGGGAAGCCGGGCCGTTGCCAGCGCCTGCTCGCGCGTCTTGTCATCCAGGATGGACGCCCAGTTGATGAGCTTGCTGTTGATGGTCTCCACGTTTCGCCTCCCACACCTGATGATGGTGGGCCGGGCGGAGGGCGGCAAGGGCCCGTAAACAGCGAAGTCGCCGGAAGCGTGCGAAGTCGCCGCAAATTTGCGGCGATCTCGCACGATTCCGGCGACCTCAGTGTTAGATCGAGTAGCGCTCGTCCTCGTGGTCGCCCGGGTGGTCCTTGACCAGGCCCGCGGCGAGGGTGTTGCCGTCCAGCGGGTCGATCACCAGGAACGCGCCCGTGCGGCGGTGGTGCAGGTAGTTCTCGAGCGGCAGCGGGGCAGCGAGCCGGAGCTGCGCGTGGCCGATGTCGTTGAGCTCCAGGCTGGAGGCGCCTTCGAGGTTGAAGGTGGCCAGGTCCAGCTTGCCGCTGACACTGCGGACCAGCGCCTGCACGGTGCGGGTGCCGTGCTTGACCAGGACCTTGGCGCCCTCGCGGAGCGGTTTCGGGGACAGCCAGCAGAGCGCTGCGTACAGGTCGGCCGAGCTTTCGCGGACAGTCCCGGCAGCGGCGATGGTGTCACCGCGGGCGACGTCGAACTCGTCGGCCAGGCGGATGGCCACGGACTGCGGGGCTGCGGCTTCCAGCAGTTCGGCTCCGGCGAAGTCGATGCCCGTCACCGTGGTGGTGCGGGGGTCCTGGCCGGGGGTCAGCACGCTGACCTTGTCCCCCACCTTGACCGAGCCCTCGGTGATCTGCCCGGCGTAGGCGCGGTAATCCCGGTACGCCTCGGTGTCGAGTCCGCCGGCCACGGCGTCGGGGGCGAGGGCTCCCTGCGGCCGGATGACCAGCTGCACCGGGAAGCGGAAGCTTTCCAGGTGGCTTTCGAGTTCGTCGGCGGCGGGCAGTGTCTCGAGCACCTCGAGCAGCGCCGGCCCGGTGTACCAGGGGGTGCGCGCCGAACGCTCCACCACGTTGTCGCCGTCGAGCGCGGAAACCGGAACGACCAGCAGGTCGGTGATCCCATCGGATCCGAGGCCGAGTTCGCGGCCCACCTTCTGCACGTCGGCTTCGATCTCGCGGAACACCGATTCGCTGAAGTCCACGAGGTCGATCTTGTTCACGGCCACGATCACGTGCGCCACGCGGAGGAGCTGCAGCACGGACAGGTGGCGGCGGGTCTGCTCCAGGACTCCCTTGCGGGCGTCGATGAGCACGACGACGGCGTCCGCCGTGGACGCGCCGGTCACCGTGTTCTTGGTGTACTGCACGTGCCCGGGGCAGTCCGCGAGGATGAAGCTGCGGCGGTCCGTGGCGAAGTAGCGGTAGGCGACGTCGATCGTGATGCCCTGCTCGCGCTCGGCACGAAGGCCGTCCGTCAGCAGCGCCAAGTCGATGCCGCCGGCCGAGCCGCCGAACCCGCGGTCCGCGGAGGTGCGGGCAACGGCGTCGAGCTGGTCGGCGAGGATGGCCTTGGAGTCGTGCAGGAGGCGGCCCACCAGGGTGGACTTGCCGTCGTCGACCGATCCGGCGGTGGCGAAACGGAAGAGGGTGGCGTTGGTCAGGGGTGCTTCGTCAAGAAGTGCGGCCGCGCGGGCGGTGTCAATCTCGGTGCTCATTAGAAATAGCCATCCTTCTTGCGGTCTTCCATGGCGGCCTCGGAGATGCGGTCATCCGCACGGGTGGCGCCACGTTCGGTGATGGTGGAGGCGGCAACTTCGATCACGACGTCGCGCACGGTGGCGGCAGCCGATTCAACGGCGCCGGTGCAGGACATGTCGCCGACGGTCCGGTAGCGGACGGTCTTGGTGATGACTTCCTCGTGCGGCAGCGGCTGGGAGACCTCGCCCACCGCGCGCCACATGCCGTCGCGGGCAAAGACCTCTCGGTCGTGGGCGTAGTACAGGCCGGGCAGCTCGATGTTTTCACGCTCGATGTAGCGCCACACGTCCAGCTCGGTCCAGTTGCTGATGGGGAATGCGCGGACGTGCTGGCCCACGGTGTGGCGGCCGTTGTACAGGTTCCACAGCTCGGGCCGCTGGTTGCGCGGGTCCCACTGGCCGAACTCGTCGCGGAGGCTCAGGATGCGCTCCTTGGCGCGGGCCTTGTCCTCGTCGCGGCGGCCGCCGCCGAAGACGGCGTCGAACTTGTTGGACTGGATGGCGTCCAGCAGCGGGACGGTCTGCAGCGGGTTGCGGGTGCCGTCGGCACGCTCGGCCAGCTCGCCGCGGTCGATGAACTCCTGGACGGAGCCGACAACCAGCTTCAGGCCGAGGCGCTCAACCGTGCGGTCGCGGAAGTCGATGACCTCGGGGAAGTTGTGGCCGGTGTCCACGTGCAGTACGGGGAAGGGGACCTTGCCGGGCCAGAACGCCTTCGTGGCGAGGTGCAGCATGACCACGGAGTCCTTGCCGCCGGAGAACAGCAGCGCAGGCTTCTCGAACTCGGCAACGACCTCGCGGATGATGTGGATCGCTTCGGACTCCAGGGTGTCCAGGCTGGAGAGGCGCGTGGAGGCTGCGACGTCGGTCACCTGGGTGGGCTCCTCGGTTAGGAAAGTGCTCATACGTGTAGTCCGCATTCTGTCTTGTTGGTTCCTGCCCAGCGTCCGGCGCGGGGATCATCGCCGGGTGCCACCTTGCGGGTGCAGGGCTGGCATCCGATCGACGGGTAGCCCTGGGAGAGGAGCGGGTTGACGGGAAGGAGGTTGTCATCGGAGTACTGGACCAGCTGGTCGAACGTCCAGGCCGCCACCGGGTTGACCTTGACCAGGCCGTTGGCTTCGTCCCAGGTCACCAGCGGGGTGTTGGTGCGCGTGGGGGCTTCGTCGCGGCGCACGCCGGTGAACCAGAGCTCGTAGCCGGCCAGGGTGCGGCGCAGCGGTGCCACCTTGCGGAGGGCGCAGCACTGGGCGGCGTCGCGGGCAAAGAGGTCCTTGCCCAGCAGCCGGTCCTGCTGCTCCACCGTGTTCTCCGGGAGCACGTCCACCACATTGACGCGGAGGTTCGCGGCCACTTCGTCGCGCGTGGCGTAGGTTTCCGGGAAGTGGTAGCCGGTCTCCAGGAAGAGGACGTCGACGCCGGGAAGCTGGTCAGCGACCAGCGCCGGCAGGACGGCGTCGGCCATGGAGCAGGCGACGGCGACGGCGGGCATCTCGAAGTTGCGCTCCACCCAGGCAATCACGTCACGGGCGGGGGCATCCCAGCCGAGCTCGGCGGCGCCGGCCTCGGCCAGGGCCTTGAGTTCCTCGTGGGAACGGAGCGCGTTGGTCGAGCTTGTCGAGACCGCGGTTTCGACAGGCTCAACCACCGGGGAAGGCTCAACCACCGGGTCGATTCCAAGTGCGTGCTTGCTCACTGCAGTGCCTCCTCATCTGCGGCGTGGGCCCACTCGGCGAAGGTCTGGCCCTCGGCGCGGTCAGCCACGAACCGGCGGACGACCCGCTCCACGTAGTCCGGCAGGTCGGCCACGTAGACCTTCAAGCCGCGGACGGTACGTCCGAGGCCGGCCTCTTCGCGGTCCGAGGAAGCCAGCCCGCCGCCCAGGTGGACCTGGAAACCCGGGGTGGGGTCGCCGTCGGGCGTGGGGAGCATCATGCCCTTGAGCCCGATGTCCGCGGTCTGGATGCGGGCGCAGGAGTTGGGGCAGCCGTTGATGTGCAGGGACAGGGCCTGCGGGAGCTGGCCGCTGTCGGCCAGGTCCGCGAGGCGGCGCTCCAGCTCGGCGACGGCGGTGGCTGCGGTGACCTTCGTTTCCACGATGGCCAGCTTGCAGTACTCGATGCCGGTGCAGGCGATGGTGCCGCGGCGGAACACGGACGGGCGGGCGGAGAGGCCCAGGGCGTCCAGCTCGGCGACCAGCGGTTCGACCTCGTCCTTGGCAACATCCAGCACAACCAGCTTCTGGTGCGGCGTGGTGCGCAGGCGGTAGGAGCCGCGGGCCTCGAGGGTGTCGGCGAGCTTCACCAGCTGAGTGCCGGAAAGGCGGCCGGCCACCGGGGTGGCGCCGATGAAGAACTTGCCGTCCTTCTGCTCGTGCACGCCCACGTGGTCGCCCGGGGTGGACGGCTTGGGGGCGGCAGGGCCGTCGGCCAGCTTGTAGCCGAGGTATTCGTCCTCGAGGATCTGGCGGAACTTCTCCGGGCCCCAGTCAGCCATCAGGAACTTCAGGCGGGCCTTGGTGCGCATGCGGCGGTAACCGTAGTCGCGGAAGATGCTGGTGACGCCGAGCCACACGTCGGCTGCCTGCTCCGGCGTGACGAAGGCGCCGAGGCGCTTGCCCAGCATGGGGTTGGTGGACAGTGCGCCGCCGGCCCAGAGGTCATAGCCGACGCCGAGTTCAGGGTGCTTGACGCCGACGAGCGCGAAGTCGTTGATCTCGTGCACCACGTCCTGGCTGGGGTGGCCGGTGATCGCGGTCTTGTACTTGCGCGGCAGGTTGGACAGCAGCGGGTTGCCGATGAAGCGCTCCCCCAGCTCGGCGATGAGCGGGGTGGGGTCGATGATTTCGTCTTTGGCGATGCCGGCCACCGGGGATCCCAGGATGACGCGCGGGACGTCGCCGCAGGCTTCGGTGGTGGACAGGCCCACACCCTCAAGCCGGGTCCAGATCTCGGGGATGTCCTCCACGCGGATCCAGTGCAGCTGGATGTTCTGGCGGTCCGTGAGGTCGGCGGAATCGCGGGCGAAGTCGACCGAGATGTTGCCGATGACGCGCAGCTGCTCGGTGGTGAGCGCACCGCCGTCGATCCGCACGCGGAGCATGAAGTACTTGTCTTCGAGCTCGTGCGGCTCAAGTGTGGCGGTCTTGCCGCCGTCGATCCCGGGCTTGCGCTGCGTGTAGAGACCCCACCAGCGGAACCTGCCGTGCAGGTCCTGTCCGGGGATGGCGTCGAAGCCTTCCTTGGAATAGATGGACTCGATACGCTCGCGGACGTTGAGTCCGTCGTCTTCCTGCTTCCAGGTTTCGTTGGCGTTCAGCGGCGTGGTTCCGTCCACCTTCCACTGGCCGTGAGGCTTGGCGGCGGGGCGGGAGGCACGGGCTGGGCGCGCGGGCTTGTCCGTGGCCGCTCCGGCTAGAGCTGTATCAGTCATGCATCGACTGTAGGGCCGCCCGGAAACCCGCCACAAAGGCCCCGGAAACGCTAAGTCACCTAGGGAAATATTTCGTCATGAATCGCCGAAGGGCCTTGAACGGACCCGCCGGCTGTGCTTCCGGCGCCGCCTTCGCCGGAACCGGTGCGGCAGGTTCGGCGGCAACGGCAGCCGCACGCGCTGCCACCGCAGCGTCGAAGCGTTCGAGGGCGATCTCGGCGAGCACCGGCGACGGCAGCAGCGGTGCGGTGACCAGGTCCGCTCCGGCCTTGGCGAGCTGGTCGTGGAAGTAGCCGGGTGCGAGGAGGTACGAGGCGATGACGACGCGCCCGCCCATGTCCACCGCCCCCGCGGACTCCCCTGCCCCGGCTCCGCCAGCCGCTTCCTCGCGCAGCATGGCGACGGCTTCGGGAACGGACGGCTTGGCCGACGCGCCGTAGGCAGGCTCGATCCGGTTGGGGCGCAGGGCCCGGAGCTGCTCCGTCAGTTTCTCCACGCTGATCGCCGCGTTTGGGTTGGACGAGCCTGCGGCGGCCAGGACCACGAAGTCATTGTCGGTGACGCCGGCTTCCCGGAGGCGCTGGTCCAGCAGGGCCGCCAGGCGGGGGTCCGGGCCAAGCGGTGCCGCGGCGACGCTCCCGGGGCGGCTCTTGACCGCCCGCGCAATGTCCACCTTCACGTGATAGCCCACGCTGAGCAGCAGCGGGACCACGACCGCTGAGGCGGCAGCCGATCCGCCGTCGGGGTCCCGGGGAAGGCCTGCCATGACGTCCACAAGGTCGGGCTGCTGGACGTCCACATACGCCTCGCGGACATCGAGCCCGGGCCGGAGCTCCGCGATGGCGTCGCGGAGGGCATTGACCTCGGCCGCCCCCTGCGCGTTGGACGTCCCGTGGGCACAAGCGATCATGATCGGGCTATTCATACGGGCTAGCGTAACGTTGGAGCTGCACTGTCCGCCCCCTGAAATTAGCCGGGACGCTTCATGACATTCCCTTTTGACATCGCCCTGGTATGGCTGGACCTGGCCGGCATCTTCTTCTTCGCGGTCTCCGGATCGCTGCTCGCGGCGCGGAAACAGTTCGACTTGATCGGTTCCCTCCTCCTTGCGTCCCTCGTTTCGCTCGGCGGCGGAGTGATCCGCGACATCATCCTCAACAGCGGGCCGCCGGCGGCCTTCACGAATCCGGCTTACCTTGCGCCTCCCCTGCTCGCCACAGTGCTCGTGTACTTCCTGTTCTCCAGCGTCCAGCGCTTCACCTCCCTGCTCCTCCTGTTCGACGCCGCCGGCCTGGCGCTGTTCTGCATCACCGGCACGCTGAAGGCGCTGGCGTTCGGAATGAACCCGGTGGCGGCGGTCGTGCTGGGCGTGACGACGGCGGTGGGCGGAGGCCTGCTGCGCGACATCACCGCCAACGAGGTGCCCCAGCTGTTCGATGCCAGCGACCTCTATGCCCTTCCGGCCTTCACCGGGGCGGTGCTCACCACCGCCCTTTGGGGATCGGGAGCCTTCAACGCCGTGTCTGCGTGCGCTGTCGCCACCGTCGTCTTCGTGTTCCGGGTGGTGGCCTGGCGGCGTTCGTGGCGCATTCCGCTGGCCGTCCGGGGATGGCAGCGGCTGGGGCTGGACACCGGCAATTCGAGGGGCCGGGATTAGCTAGGATAAGAGCCATGACTGACATGTTCCTCGAGAAGTTCCGCGCGCTTGTTCCGAAGTATCTCGAAGACGAATGGCAGGAAGAGGACGGGCTGCCCGAGGAGGACCTCGACAAGGCCCTCGCCGAGCACCAGTTCACCGTTCCCCTGGTGCTGCGCGAGTTCTACCTGGCCCTCGGCGGCTGCGAGGACCTCATGGAGGCCTACCACTACTTCTGGGACCCCGAGGAACTCGAAGTGGACGACGAAGGCTTCCTGATGTTCCTGGAGGACGAGGAAGAAAACTTCACCTGGGGCTTCCGCGTGGGCGATCTCAGTATCCCGGACCCCATCGTGTACCGCCGCAACAACGCCCGCGGCCAGTGGAAGAGCGAAGAGGGGACCTTCTCCGAGTTCGTCTTCGACATGTTCGAGTGGGCTTTTAACGACGAGGACTGAGCTTCTGGCCCTTCCGGCGCCGTCCTGACCCTCTTTGGCCACAGACGGGCCGCGGCTCGCCGATGGGCCCGCGGGTCTTGGTGCCCACGGCTGCAAAGAGGGTCACGACGGCGGCACCTGAGAGTCATTCGGGTGCGAGCCTTCCCAGCGCCCGCAGGCGGAGCACGGCCTGGACCTGCTCCACCATGGCGGCGGGACGGTGCACCACGTCGTCGTAGTAATAGCGCAGTGTGAGATGGCCCCCGAGCATGCCGGCGTTGTTCCTCCGCTGATCCTTCTTGACCTGCCGGGGTTCAAAGTGCGTGGAGCCGTCCAGTTCCACCACGAGGCATTCCTCAACCAGGCAATCTACCTCGCCCACCCCCGGCAACTGGACGTGCATGCGGACCTTCAGGCCAGCACGGACAAAGTACGTATGGGCCAGTATCTCCAGCACGGAATCTGCCCGCGGAATCAGCAGATCCAGCACGGCACGGGCGCGGCCGTTCCTGTTTCCGACGAGTTTGCTCCGCAGGAAGTCGGCGGAAATCTGGCCTCGGCCGGTGGCTGACTGCACCAGGGCCAGCGCTTCTAGCTCCGGCAGGCACCGCAGGGCATGAAGCAGGACATCGGCGAGGCCTGCCACCGGCAAGGCCGGATCGGGGGCATGCGTGCACGGGGCATGGTCAACCACCCCGCTCTTCGGAACACCGTTGCCGCAGCTCAGGTGCACTTCGTGCGGCGGGTGCAGGTCCCACAGGCTGTAGAACCGCGCTGCCGACACGCAGGTGAGCCGGCCGTTGTACCTAAAGGCGGCCAGGACGCCGTCGTCCGCGTTGCGCAGTGCATAGACGCCCCGGATGGGCCGGCGCAGGTGGCCGGCGTCGACCGCAGCCTCAAGCGTGGGCCGGAGGAATCCGGCGCGCAGGAGGTCACTCCTCCGGGCCGCTCCGCCGCGTCGCGCCAGGAAGATCTGAAGGTCCATCACTCCACGGTCCCTGCGCTTGGCTGCGATGGGGAGCAACGGACGCGCCTATGTGGACAAACCCGACCCCGGATCCGTCGTGACCCTCTTTCGCGGCCAACTGCCGACGGCGCGCCACGCCGCCGGCGTGTCCTTCAGGAGCGCCGAGCAAACAAGGTCAGGACGGGCCGTGACACCCCGATTAACAATCGACTTGAAGAATGTGACAAACCTGTCATAGACTTATTCACGGGTCCACTAAAGCCTCCGGTGGATTTGATGCGAACGGAGAAACGGCCCCGGTTCCCAGCAGTGTGGCGCTGCAGGAACCGGGGCCGTTCCGTTTAAGTCTGGAGGCTTGGACGCTAGCTCGCGCGGTCTACCACGGCCCGGGCGAAGCTGGTCAGCGAAGCCTTGACAACACCCTCGGGCAGCGGCGCGAGCGCGGCGATCGCGTCATCGGCCCATGCGCGAGCAACCACCCACGACTCTGCGGTCACGGGGTGCTCGCGCAGCCCGGCCACAGCTTCGGCCAGGGCCTCGTCGGAGGAGAGGTCGCCGTCAATCAGCGTGAGAAGTTCGACGGCGGACTGGTCACCCTGCGTCGCAGCGCTGCGCAGGAGCAGCACCGGCAGGGTGGGGACGCCTTCGCGCAGGTCCGTGCCCGGAGACTTGCCGGACTTCACCTTGACGCCGGTGACATCGATGACGTCGTCAGCCAGCTGGAAGGCCACGCCAACCTTCTCGCCGTACTCCACCAGGACGTCTTCATAGGCTTCGTCGGCGCCTGAGAAGATCGCGCCGAACTGGCCGGAGGCCGCCACGAGGGATCCGGTCTTGTCCGCGATGACCGACAGGTAGTGCTCCACCGGGTCCTCGTCCGGGCGCGGGCCCACGGTCTCGTGCAGCTGGCCCAGGCACAGGCGCTCGAAAGTGCGGGCCTGGATGCCGAGGGCACGGGAGCCCAGCTCGGACACGAGGATGGAGGCGCGGGCGAAGATCAGGTCCCCGGTGAGGACGGCCACGGAGTTGCCCCAGACCTCGTGTGCCGTGGGGGCGCCGCGGCGGAAGGGGGCCGAGTCCATGACGTCGTCGTGGTACAGCGTGGCGAGGTGCGTCAGCTCCACCACCACGGCTGCCTGCACCACGGCGGGCAGTGAGGCGTCGCCAAGGTGGGCGCACAGCAGGGTCAGCAGAGGCCGTATGCGCTTGCCCCCGGCCTCCACGAGGTGACGCGACGTTGCGTCAGCCAGCGGATCCGAGTTGGCGATGGCCTCGCGGAGCTTCTTCTCCACGCGCGCCAGGTTGTTGGTGATGGCCGGGCCGAGGTCAGGGTCCTCCGCAATGGCCGCGAACCCTGCCGGCAGCTGCAGTCCGGTGGCGATGGCGGTGGTGTTGAGGCTGGGTTCGGAGGCCGGCAGGCCATGCCCGGCGTGCGTCCAGCTGTGGTTCGCGGAGTTGGTCACGGGTTAACCCTAACTTTTTGTTGCGGAAACCGCTGATTCGAAGCCGGACGGCAACGTGGCGGACGTGTTGGACGTGGCCGGCACCAGCAATTCCAGTACCCGGATCACGCGGTCCTCGAAGCCCTTGGCGGACGGATCGGTGAGGTTGGCCAGGAGCCGGACCACGAAGCGCATCAGCACAGGGACGGGCATTCCGGTCCGCAGGGCGAGCTTCATGACCGCAGGCTTGCCGATCAGCGCGGCAAACGCCCGGCCCAGCGTGAAGTGCGAGCCCCACTGTTCCCGCACGTAGTCCGCGTACCCCGCAAGGTGCGCATCGGCGTCGTGCGTGGACCACCCGCCCGAGGCGCTGCGCGAGGACGCGTCAACAATGAACTCGGCCGCGAAGCGGGCGGACTCCATGGCGTAGGAGATGCCCTCGCCGTTGAACGGGGACACCATGCCGCCGGCGTCGCCGAGGAGCAGGAGGCCCGGCGCGTAGTGCGGCGTGCGGTTGAAGCCCATGGGCAGGGCGGCGCCGCGGATCTCGCCCACCTGGTTTTCCGGCGTGAAGCCCCATTCGGAGGGCATGCCGGCGGTCCACTCGCGAAGCACCTGCTTGTAGTCCAGTTTGCCGAATTCCTTGGAGGAGTTCAGGATGCCCAGGCCCACGTTGGACGTGCCGTCGCCGACGCCGAACACCCAGCCGTAGCCGGGCAGGAGCTTGCCGTCGCGTCCGGGAAGTTCCAGCCAGCCTTCCATCCAGTCGTCCTCGTGGCGTGGCGAGGTGAAGTAGGTGCGTACGGCCACGCCGAGGGGCCGGTCGTCGCGCTTCTGGATGCCGAGGGACACCGCGGTGCGGGTGGAGTTGCCGTCGGCGGCGAGGACGACGTCGGCGGTGAAGTCGCGCGTCTCCCCCGTCTTGCGCCCGGATTCGTCCAGGACGGCCGCACGGGCGCCGGTCACCCGGCCGTCTTCGCTGTGCAGCGCTTCCGTGACGCTGTGGCGTTCAAGCACGACGGCGCCCGCGGCCTGGGCGTGCCGGGCCAGCTCCTCATCGAAGCCGAGGCGCGTCCGGATCAGGCCATACTGCGGAAAGTCCGAGACCTCGGGCCACGGCAGCTCGATGGAGCGGCCGCCGGCAAGCAGGCGCAGGCCCTTGTTCCGGCGCCAGCCCTCCTCCTCGGGGTGCGGCAGGCCGAGCTTCTGGATCTCCCGCACGGCCCTGGGCGTGAGGCCGTCACCACACACCTTTTCGCGCGGGAAGCTGGTCTTTTCCAGGACCGTGACGTCGACGCCGGCCTTGGCGAGGTAATACGCGGCAGTGGATCCGGCCGGACCCGCGCCAACAATCAGTACTTTCACAGTGTCAGCGGGCGGTTCGCGGGATGTTGCGGCGCAGCTTGGCCACCGGGCCGGTGTGGGCAGCGATCGCGGCGGCCGAGCCGTTGCCGGCGAGCGGCTTGTGGGCACGGTGAACGGCCACGATGCCGCCGCTGAGGTTGCGGTACGTGACCTCTTCCCAGCCGGCTTCCTGCAGCCAGGCGGCGAGGTGGTCCTGGTCCGGCCAGGCGCGGATGGACTCGGCGAGGTACACGTAGGCGTCCGGGTTGGACGAGACCTTGGTGGCGATGGCCGGCAGGGCGCGCATGAGGTACTCGGTGTACATGGTGCGCCAGAGCGGCACCACGGGCTGGGAGAACTCGGCAATGACGAGCTTGCCGCCGGGCTTGGTCACACGGAGCATCTCGGCCAGGGCCTTCTTCGGCTCGTTGACGTTGCGCAGGCCGAAGGAGATGGTGCTGGCGTCGAACGTGTTGTCCGCGAAGGGCAGGTTGGTGGCATCCCCGGCGATGAAATCGATATCCGGGCGGCGCCGCTTGCCCACCTTGAGCATGCCAAGCGAGAAATCACAGGCCACCACATCTATGCCCGCATCGGCATATGGCTCGCTCGAGGTCCCCGTTCCGGCGGCCAGGTCCAGCACGCGCTGGCCGGGCCGGACATCCATGGCCTCCACCACGACCTTGCGCCAGCGGCGGGTCTGTCCCATCGAGAGGACATCGTTGACGACATCGTATTTCGGTGCGACGTCGTCAAACATCGTGGCTACTTCGTCCGGACGCTTTTCCAAGGATGCTCGGTTCACCCTGTCAATCTACCCGAATCTGCTGTTAGGTACTTGAAGGTACTTAGCCGGCCTTTGCCGCGGCCGGCCGAAAAGTACCTGAGATCACTTGAAGTTACTGTGCGGAGTAGTGTTGACCCATCATGACCAGAACGCTCCGCACTCTGACAGTCCCTTTGGATGGAGAATCGACTCCCGGGGGGCTGCCGTCGTATCTGGTCCGGGACGACGTTCTCTGCTGGACGCGGCGGGAGGCCGGACTCGTGGGCTTCGGCGAGGTGGCACGGTTTACAGCCACCGGGCCCGAACGGTTCCTTGAGGCGGACATCTGGTGGCGGCACCTGGTGATCGAGGCCGACATCACCGACCACGTCGAATGCCCCGGCACCGGCCCCGTAGCCTTCGGCTCGTTTGCGTTCTCCAAAGTATCCGCCCACGAATCGCGCCTGATTGTGCCCGAGATCGTGGTCGGCGTGCGGGACGGCCGCACCTGGCTCACCCAGATAACCGCCGACGACGGCGAACTCACCGAAGAGGGTGCCCTCGCCGCGCTGAGGGGCTGGCTGGAAGGGTCCGCCGATGGCGAGGTGCCCGCAGAGCCGGTCTCCGCCGTCGGACTTTCCGGGACCGCCACGCTGGAAACCGGCTCGCTCAGCGAGGCGGACTGGATGGCTGCCGTCGCTGCCGGTGTTGCCGAGATCCGCACGGGCAAGCTGGAAAAGCTCGTCCTGGCACGGGATGTCGTGGCCACCGTGCCGGAGGGTGTCAACGCGGCGGAGGTACTGCGGCAGCTCGCCATCCGGTACCGGGAATGCTGGACCTACGGGGTGGACGGCCTCGTGGGCGCCACCCCGGAAATGCTCATCCAGGTGGAGGGCCGCACCGCCCAGGCGCGTGTCCTCGCGGGGACGCTGGACCGACGCGACGCCGTCGGCGAGGCCGGGCTGCCCTTGGACTACGCCGAGCGGGTGCTGGCCGGCTCCGAAAAGCAGCGGCACGAGCACGAGATCGCCATCCAGTCGCTGACCACTCAGCTGGCGCCGTTCTCGGAGGCCATGAACGCGCACAGCGAGCCGTTCATCCTGGAGCTGCCGAATGTGTGGCATCTGGCGTCGGACGTCAAGGCCGAGCTCACCGAGGTGGAGGGGCACGTGCCCACCTGCCTGGCCCTGATCAACGCCCTGCACCCCACGGCCGCCGTCTGCGGCACTCCTACGCAGGTGGCCGGGGCGTTGATCCGGAAGCTCGAGCACATGGACCGGGGTCCGTACGCCGGGCCCGTCGGCTGGCTGGACGCGGCCGGAAACGGCGAGTGGGGCATTGCGCTGCGCGGCGCCGTCATCGAGTCGCCCACCACCGTCCGCTTATATGCCGGATGCGGAATAGTCGAGGGCTCCCATCCGGAAGCGGAACTGGCCGAGACGTGGGCAAAGTTCCGGCCGATGCTGGAATCGCTGGGCATCAGCAGCTGAGGCGGCTGCCGCGATGCCGCCGCCCTGCCCGTCCCCGCCGTCGATTGTCTGGAATCACAGACATCTCTGGCCCGGAACGCCTTGCAAAATCGCGTGCAATAGTTATCGAATAGTCAAAGTTAGTTTTCTGTGATGCACATCTCTCATTCAGCGTTACACTATAAGCCGTCTAAGTTCCGCATACTCCTGCAACAAAAGGTAAGAAACCATGTTTAAGTCCCTTGCCACGGCCAAACTCAGCGCCAAGGCAGCCGCACTGCTCGCTGTCGGGGCACTCAGCCTCACCGCGTGCGGCGGCGGTAGCGCCACTCCCGCTGCCACAAGCAGCGACGGCGGCGTGCAGCTCATCAATGCCGGCAAACTGACCGTCTGCTCGGACGTCCCCTACGAGCCGTTCGAGTTCCAGAAGGACGGCAAGATCGTCGGCTTCGACATGGACATCGCCGCAGAGGTTGCCAAGGACATGAAGGCCGAGCTCAACGTGGTGGACAGCTCCTTCGAAGCCATCGAGACCGGCACCGCCCTGACCCAGTGCGACGTTTCCATCTCCTCGATTTCAATCACGGAGCCGCGGAAGGCCGTCATGGACTTCTCCGACCCCTACCTGAACGACGACCTGACCCTCGTCGCCTCTGACGCTTCGGGCATCACCAACCTCGACGGCGCCAAGGGCAAGAAGGTGGGCGTGCAGCAGGCCACCACCGGCGCCCAGTACGCGAAGGACAAGGGCCTCGACGCACAGCAGTTCGAGGACACGGGGCTCCTGGTCCAGGCGCTCAAGGCCGGCACCATCGACGCCGCCCTCGGCAACCAGTCCGTCCTGGGCTACGCCATCAAGGACGACGCCAAGTACAAGCGCGTGGAGAACTACGCCACCGGTGAGAAGCTGGGCATCGCGATCAAGAAGGGCAACTCCGCCATGCTTGGTCAGGTCAACACAACGCTGAAGCGCCTGACCGACGACGGAAGCCTCAAGAAGTTCGAGACCACTTGGTTCGGCGAAGCCACCAAGTAGCCAACGCGCCTGAGACCTACGCAGCAGGGGCCCCGTTCAGGATCTGTCCAACAGTCCGTACGGGGCCTCAACTGCGCAAACGAATGTGAGTAGACCATGGCAATGACAATGACCGCACGTCAGCGAGCCAGAGTAAGCCTGTATGTCCAGGCCGGAATCTTTGTTGTGGCCACGGCCGCGCTGATCCTGGCCACCGACTGGAGGGCCGTCGGCAACAGCGTCTTCAACTTCGGCAAGATCGGACCGTTGTTCCCGGATATCTTCATCTCGGGCCTGAAGAACACCCTGATCTATACCTTCCTCGGATTCATCTTGGGCCTGTCCGGCGGCCTGCTGCTGGCCCTCATGAAGCTCTCCAGCTTCCCGCTTTACCGCTGGATCGCCACCGGCTACATCGAATTTTTCCGCGGCATCCCGGCCCTGCTGGTGTTCATCGCCTTCGGCTACGGCGTTCCGCTGGCCTTCGGGGTTTCCTGGAACGTGACCGTCGTGGTGATGGTTTCCCTCGGCATGGTCGCCGCGGCATACATCGCCGAAACCCTCCGCGCCGGCCTGCAGGCAGTACCGCGGGGCCAGATGGAGGCTGCGCGTTCTCTGGGCATGCCCCAGTGGCGGGCCATGGTCACCATCGTGATCCCGCAGGCCTTCAGGATCGTCCTGCCGCCGCTGACCAACGAGGTCATCCTGCTGACCAAGGACTCGTCGCTGATCTACGTGCTGGGCCTGACCGCCTCGCAGTACGACCTCACCAAGTTCGGCCGTGACGGCATCTCCAGCCTGGGCGCGGGCCTGACGCCGCTTCTGGTGGCCGGCGCGTTCTACCTGGTGATCACCATCCCGCTGAGCCTCCTGGCCCGGAAGTTCGAAAGCCGCTCCGCGCGGACCAAGCGATAGGCAGAGAAGCTAATGAACGACGTCGTCACCAACTCCCGCAACCACACCGGTTCCCTCAACGCCGCCGGTGTTTCCATCCAGAATCTGCGCAAGTCCTACGGGACCAACGAGGTCCTCAAGGGCATCAGCCTGAACGTGTCGCCTGGAGAGGTCGTCTGCCTGATCGGCCCGTCCGGCTCCGGCAAATCCACCCTCCTGCGCTGCGTGAATCTCCTGGAACAGCCCAACGAGGGCACCATCCACGTGGGCGGTTTCGACGCCACGGACCCCGATGTGGACATCGACCGGATGCGCCGCAAGGTGGGCATGGTGTTCCAGCAGTTCAATCTCTTCCCGCACCTGAGCGCGCTGCGGAACTGCACCGTGGCGCAGACCAAGGTGCTCAAGCGCTCCCAGTCCGAGGCGGACAAGGTGGCGCACGCCAACCTTGAGCGCGTGGGGCTGGGGCACCTCGCCGACCGCTACCCGGACCAGCTGTCCGGCGGCCAGCAGCAGCGTGTGGCGATCGCCCGGGCGCTGAGCATGGACCCGGAGCTGATGCTGTTCGACGAGCCCACCTCGGCCCTGGACCCGGAGACGGTGGGCGACGTGCTCTCGGTCATGCGGAACCTGGCCAAGGAAGGCATGACCATGCTCGTGGTCACGCACGAGATGGGCTTCGCCCGCGAAGTGGCCGACCGCGTGGTCTTCATGGACGGCGGCGTGGTAGTCGAGGAAGGCGTGGCCGAGCAGGTCATCAGCACCCCGACCCAGGGCCGCACCAAGGAGTTCCTCAAGCGCGTGCTGGACCCGACGCACATCGAGATCTCGGAGTAGCCTCTCGCCTGGCGACGCGACGGCGGGGCACACCGGCCGCCGCCAGCTTCCGTTCCAGCTGTCCCGGCGTCATCAGGTCTGCCCAGACCCAGCGGACCACGGCGCGACCTGTGGCACGGATCCGGTCCTCACGGTACTTCTCGTCGATCACAGCCTGCGACGGACTTCTGCCCTTCAGATATTCCGGCTTCAGGTATTTGTCCACACCGTCGAACTCCCCGACGACACGGACACTGTGCCAGTAATAGTCGGAGTAGCCAACCAATCCCCGGTCATCGCGGATTTCGTGCTGCAGGGCGGGCGCTTCAAATCCTGCTGCGCATATGAGGGCCCGGCTGTAGGACTCCCCGCCGAGGCAGACAGGGCATCGGCGAACTCGACGGCGACGACGATCCTGTGGGTTGCCGCCGTGGTGTAGTTCCCTTCGATTCCTGCCAGCAACTGCTCCTTGGAAAGCGCCGGCAGCCCCCCTTGCCCGGTCCGGTCGCAGCACATGGTCCAGCGGAACGATAGCTTCCCGGAAAGGTGTGAAAGCCGCAAGATCCAGGACAGTGCGCACCCGGCCGGTCACCAAAAGCCCGTCGTGCCTGAACGCCTTCACGCCAGCAGGGTCGGCATAATGCCTGCGCACCCCTGCCCGAGATCGGCCGCCGTCGTTCTGAAACGTCAGTGCATGCACAGCGTGGCGAAGACCGATGGTCGGAATGCCCCAGACGCTGGCCGCCGAATGCCAGGCGAACACCGTTGGTGCAGAGAGCGTTTCCGCCGCTGCCTGGACGCGCAGCCGGTACTGCTCCCATGCTGTGAGCGAGCTCCAGGCTGCCCCATCCACATAGACTCCGTGACGGAGCCGGACAAGCGCGCCCGAGCCGCACTGGCGGGCGAGCATCTTCGGCGTCAATCCCTGCTGAATGCGGTCGCGTGCCAGGATCAGCCGTGGTAAATCCGTCATGGTTCGTAGACTCGCAGGTCACGATGTCTCCCTGACAGGGGCCAGGTGCGCCATGTGGATATCCCGGGCGCGCCCCCTCATGACGCGCCCCGGCGACAGCGACGCGGAAATTGCCCCACGCGCACGGAATTCCAGTAGCGGGAGGAAATTTGCGCAGCGCCAGGTAATTGACGCGGCGCCCGGCCGCAACCCGCGCCCCTACTCCGCCAAGACCCCTGCCACGGCCCCGCTTACCGCCGACCTGATCCGCCGGTGCAGGGCCCGGAGCCCGTGCCGGTCCGTGCGGACCTCAATGATGGTGCGGGCCGCGAAGGGCGCGGCCAGCGCTTCGGCGAGTCCCGCCGTCGTGCTTACCGTGCAATGCCCGACGCCGTACGCTGCGGCGAGTGCCGCGATGTCCACGGAGTGGGGGGTGCCAAAGAGCCGTTCGACGGCGTCTCCGTAGCCGCCTGCCTCAGCCACCGCGCCGTGCTCCAGAAGGTTGAAAATCGCCCCGCCGGAGTCGTTAAGGACGACAATGCGCAGCCGCGGCTGGTCTTCGCCGGCGCCGAGGAGGAGGCCGCCGGCGTCGTGAAGGAAAGTGACGTCGCCCAGCAGCAGTGTGGTTTCCTGGTGGCCGCCGAGTGCGATACCGGTTGCGGTGGAGATGGTGCCGTCGATCCCGGCGAGGCCACGGTTCGCGAACACGGTGGCGGTCGGTTCGGTGGAGGGCTGGCCGGCAAGGTCCACGTCGCGGATGCCGTTGGAGGACCCGAGGACCAGCTGGCCGCGGGAGTGCTTCCAGATGAGGGCTCCCACCGACGGGCCGGTCGCCTCGTCGTGGTCGGAGAGCACGCCGTCGACGGCGTGCTGCGCCGCGGCACCGGCGAGCAGCCAGCCGTCGAGCCACCCGGAGGATCCCCGGCCGGCGAACTCGGCGAGCTCCGTCAGGCTGGCCACGGGGGTTTCGCGTCGGCGGCCGGGCTCGTGCCAAGCCACCGGCACAGGCTCGTAAAGTGCGGTGGCAACGTCCGTCCGGGCCAGCAGCGCCGAGACCGGCCGCGACAGGGTGGGGCGGCCGAACACCACCGCGCGCTCGATCGGCTGCGCAGCGTCAGGGCCGAAGTGCTCCAGGAGCAGCCGGTAGGGGCCCACAGCGTTCGGGCCGAACCGCGAGTTCGACGACGGCTCGGCCAGCAGCGGCAGGCCGTGGGCCCGGGCGAACGCCTCCGCAACGGGACCGGCGTCGTGCCCCGCGAGAACCACGGTCCGCCGCTCCGGCAGGTCCTCCGTCGTGTGGGTCAGGGACATGGTGAGCGGCTCGGTGCCGATGCGGAACGTGCCGTGGCCGCGCTGCTCCGGCAGCCGCTCCCCCGCCTCGGGAACCAGAGGGTCGCGGAACGCCAGGTTGAGCTGCACGGGCCCGGGCGGCGTGTCCTCGAAGGCGCCGGTGGCGGCCGCGAGCGCCGTTTCAACGGCCCGCTGCGGGCTGTCACCGGCAGGGACGTCGACGGCGAAGCGCACGTGCTCGCCGAACAGGTCCAGCTGGACGGTGGTCTGGTTCGCGCCGGTTCCGCGAAGCTCCTCGGGACGGTCGGCGGATAGCACCACCAGCGGGACTGCGGCATGGTTGGCTTCCATGACGGCCGGAAGGAGATTCCCGACGGCGGTCCCCGAGGTGGTCAGGACGGCCGCCGGAGCGCCTGTCGCCAGGGCCAGGCCCAGGGCCGTGAAGCCGGCAGAGCGCTCGTCGATCCGGACCAGCAGCTCCACCCGGCCGGCCGCCGAGGCCTCAGCGAGTGCGTACGCCATCGGGGCTGACCGCGATCCGGGCGACACCACCACATACCGGACGCCGCCAGCTAACAGCCCGGAAACGGCGATGCGAGCGGCCGCCATCGAGGTCAGCATGCGCTCCGGATCAGCCCGCGCATGAACGGGCACGGAGCCTGAAAAGGCGTGGATAGAAGGGGCGGAAGGCTCGGTCTGGTCCTCGGAGGTCACCGAACAAGTCTGCCACCAACCGCGACGCTCCCTCACTTCCCGCCGCCCCCACCACGACGCTCCCTCACTTCCTGTCGGGACAGGAAGTGAGGGAGCGTCAAACACAACCCCGCAGGACGTGAGGGAGCGTCAAACACAAACCCGCAGGAAGTGAGGGAGCGTCGGGCAGAAAGTTGCAGGAAGTGAGGGAGGGCTGGCGGGAGGGCTGGCGGTGGGTGGGGTGGGGGCTTAAGCGTCGGTGCGGAAGACCTGGATCACCGACGGGCGTGGCGCACGGGCCTGGCCGCGCTTCACCGGGGCACCGGGGCGCACGTAGTCCGGGAAGTAGGAGTTCGGCGCCTCGAAGGTGCCCTCCTCGCCCGGGTGCTGGACGGAGACGAACACGGTGCGCTCGTCGTCGTGGATGATCGGCCCGCAGGTCTCGGCGTCCCGGGGAACCGCGAGGAACTGCTCCACGCGGCCGCGCTCGGCTCCTTCGAGGGTGACCTTGAACAGGCCGTCGGCCCGGCCGATGCCCGAGGGTGCCCCGTCGGTGGAGATCCAGAGGTTGCCCACGGAGTCGAACGCCAGGTTGTCCGGGCAGGAGATCGGCGAGACCTGGTCCGCCGGGAAGCCGGAGAAGTAGGTGACGTCTCCCTGCGCAGGATCGCCGCAGACCATGAGGAGGTTCCACGTGAACTTCGTTGAGGTCTGGTCGCCGGTCTCGGTGATTTCCACGATGTGGCCGTCGCGGTTTTCGTTGCGGGGGTTGACCTCCGTGGCGCCTTCCTTGCCCACCTTGCCGCGGTCCGAGTTGTTGGTGCAGGCAACGTACACCTTGCCGGTGTGCAGGCTCGGCTCCACGTCCTCGCAGCGGTCCATCTTGGTGGGGCCGACCTTGTCCGCGGCCAGGCGCGTGTAGACCAGGACCTCTTCCACGGACATCCCGGCGACCTTGGACTTGCCGTTGACAACGAGCGGCAGCCATTCGCCCTTGCCGTCGAAGGATCCGTCGGCAGGCACCTTGCCGGACCCGTCGATCTCGGCCGCCGGTGAGTCGCCCGTGAACTTAGCCACGTAGAGATCACCCTCGGACAGCAGGGTCATGTTGTGCTTACGGTCGCCCTCGCGGTACTTGGCCTTCGAGACGAACTTGTAGAGGTAGTCGAACCGCTCGTCGTCGCCGGAGTACGCCACGACGTGCCCGGACTGAGCCACGATGACGTTGGCGCCCTCGTGCTTGAAGCGTCCCAGGGAGGAGTGCTTTTTCGGCGTGGAGGTGGGGTCGAACGGGTCGACCTCCACGATCCAGCCGAAGCGGTTGGCCTCGTTCTCGTAGCCGGGGTTGTTGGTGTTGAAGCGCGGATCGTCCAGTTCCCACTGGCGGGCAGTGGCCTTGTTAGTCAGGCCGTAACGCGTGTCCGCGGCGGAGGTTCCGGGTGCCACGAAGTAGCCGTTGAAGTTCTCTTCACCGGACAGGATGGTGCCCCACGGCGTGGTGCCGCCGGCGCAGTTGCCCAGCGTGCCGTTGATCCAGCGGCCGGCAGGGTCCGCGGTGGTCTTGACCAGCGCGGAACCGGCAGCAGGCCCGGTGAGCTCGTAGCGGGTGCTGTTCAGGTAGCGGCGGTTCAGCTTCGCGCCCTGGACGTACTTCCAAGGCGAGCTCTTGTTGGTGCGCTCCAGTTCCACCACGGAGAGTCCATGGGCTGCCTGGCTGACCGCCCGGACATCGGCGGCTGGCATGGACGGCGGGAACATGATGGCGTCGTTCGTGTACTCGTGGTTGGCGAAGAGCACGGCGCGGCGGCCCTTGCTGCCCGGGATTTCCAGGATGTCGGTGTAGTCATTGTTGTAGCCGAACTGGCGCTCCTGGGCCGCGGCAGTCTGCTTGGCGAGGTCGAACGCGGGGGCGTCCTTGAAGATGGGGTCGCCCCACCGGATGATCGGCTGCCAGGTAAAGCCCGCGGGCACGGTGACGGCGTCGACGTCGGCCGTGACTGAGGGGATGGCGGTGAACTGCAGCTTGGAGGCGCCTGTGTGGCCGTAACCGTTCTTGGCGGCAGCGGAAAGCCCTGTGCCGCCGTCGGCTACTGCAGTTTCGGAGGATGCCAGGGAACCGCCGAGGACGACGGCGAGGGCACCGGCGGCGCCGAAGCCCAGCGCGGCGCGGCGGGACAGCGTGGTGGATGCGATGTCGCGGAAGTAGCTGTTGGAGCTGGTGTTGCAGACCTCGCCCGAGCAGGCGTTGTCGCACTTGAGCGCGCAGGTGACGGGGCTGCGCTTGCCTTTGGTGTGGCCGAGCATGGGCAGCAGGGCAAATTTGCGCCCGGTGATTTCAGACATGGAGGGACCTTCCAAGGGGTGTGATGCGGTCCCGCCCACCCTGTCAGCGACACCTGAAGACGAGAGGTCACTACGGTTAAGATCCAGTGAACTTACAGACCTGTAAGTTCACCCAAGCTCCGCGTAAACCCGGAGCAGCCGGGACAGCCACCATTCCTTCCTGTCGGCCGGGGCGGCATACTGCTCCAGCAGCCCCTCATCGGCGACGGCATCGCGCAGCCGGATGGCGCCGTCGTCGGGCACCAGCGGATCAGCAGTGACGTCCCCGGCGAGCAGCGACACGGTTCCCAGCCCGCAGGCGTAGGGCAGTTCCGGCAGGGCTGCCGCCAGAGCCAGCCCTGCGCGGATCCCCACGGAGGTGTCCAGCGCGGAACTCACGACGGCGGGCATCCCGGCCTCCGCCACGATGCCCAGCGTCCGCCGGACTCCGCCCAGCGGCGCCACCTTCACGACGATCAGGTCCGCGGCGCCGGCACGGGCCACCTTGAGCGGATCGTCCTCCTTGCGGACGCTTTCGTCGGCCGCAATCAGCACGGGGACGCCCGCCCGGCGCAGCTGCCGGCGCACCTCCGCCAGGCCGTCGATGTCCGGCACCGGCTGCTCGGCATATTCGAGCCCTGCACCGGCCAGCCGGGTGAGCGCTTCCACCGCCTCCGGGACCTGCCATCCTCCGTTGGCGTCCACGCGGATGGCGGCGTCCGGCAGCTCGTCGCGGACGGCTGCGACCCGGGCGGCGTCGTCGTCGAGGGACTGCCCGTGTTCCGCCACCTTGATCTTGACCGCATCCACGCGGCCGAAGCGGGCCAGGACTTCCGGAACGCGCGCCGCGGGGACTGCCGGCACCGTGGCGTTGACGGGGATGCTGGTACGGAGCGGCTCAGGGAATCCCTGCCAGCCGGCCTCGATGGCGGAGGCGAGCCAGCGGGAGGCCTCCGCGTCTCCGTATTCCGGGAACGGGCCGAATTCACCCCAGCCCGCCGGGCCCTTGAGCAGCAGCACTTCACGTTCGAGGATGCCGCGGAACTTCACCCGCATGGGCAGCACCACCACACGGGCGGCGGCGAGCAGCTCCTCGACCGAGGGCAGAAACTGGGAAGCCACGGGAGGGGGTTCGGCAGGCATGACTTCACTGTACCGGCGGCCACGCACCCCAGCCCGGCAGCGATTCAGCTATGTGGACAACCCACCCAAAGGGGACAACCCGCCCAGACGGTCAGTCAGGACGCGTGGCGTGCCCCAGGATATGCGCCACCGGCGGCGTCAGGGCCTGCGGCGCGAACGCGAAGCGCTCGTTGTCCGTCACCTGGAATCCCGCGGCCCGCACAGCTTCGAGTGTGTCCCGGTTAGGGTGGCATCCGCCCGCCATCCGCTGCCAGACCGGCGTCAAGACATCCTCTGCTGCGGCAAGCAGCCGGCGGTCCGAACGGACATGCTCGTAATACGCCAGCGTCCCGCCGGGGCGGAGGACGCGGAAGATTTCCGCGAGCGCCGGGCCCTGGTCGGCGACGCTGCAGAGCACCAGGCTGCAGACCACCGCATCTGCGCTGGCGTCGGGGACCGGGATCCGCTCGGCCGATCCCGCCACCACCACGACCGGGACAGGAGCCGACGCGGCCTGGACCTCGGCCAGGCTGCGCAGATAGTCGTCCGGCTCAACGGCCAGAACATCGGTGACAGCCGCGGGATACAGCGCGAACGACGATCCCTCCCCTGCACCGACTTCGATGACACTGCCCTGCAGACCCACCAGCAGGCGCCGGCGATGTTCAGCGCCGCCGCGGCGGTTCATTCCGGCGACAGCCCGTGCGTACGCGCGGGCGAACCGCGGGTGCTGCAGTGCGGCGGGTCCTTCCGGACTCTGCGGTGACATCACGGATGTTCTCCCTCTAAACGACGCCGGCCCCTACGTCGTTGGAGGGGCCGGCGGTATTGGGGGCGGTGCCGTGGAGCACCGCCGCTGTTGTCGTAGGCGGAGTCAGGGCGGCGGACCGCCCGGACTTGTCCCCCGTCTGCTAGGGTACCGTCCGCTAGGGTACCGGCTGCGGCACTCCGGGAGCACCGCTGCGGGCAACCTCGTCCGTCTGGTCAGCCTCGGTCCCGACCCCGAACCGTGCGATCACCGTTGTCCCCTTCCCGGGCACCGACAGCACCTGCACCGATCCTCCGGCTTCCCCGATGGTGTCCCTCATGATCCGCAGGCCGAAGTGCCCTTCCGGGGATCCGAGGCTTTGGTCAAAGCCGCATCCGTCATCGGTGATCCGTATTTCAGAGCGTTTTCCCACCTGCCGGAGCCGCAATTCCGCCTTGCTCGCCTTTGAATGCTTGGCGGTATTGGCCAGCGCCTCCCGCGCCACCCGGTAGAACAGGGCGGCACGGTCGCGGTCCAGGTCGCACGTGGGTGGCAGGTCCAGCGTGAGGCTGATCCCCCGTTCCTCGAGGGGATCGCCCAGCCGCGCCAAGGCCCCGGATAGGCCCAGCCTATTGAGGTCCGGCGGGTAGAGTTCGCTGGTCATGGCGCGCAGGTTCCGCACGTTGTCCTGCAGGATCCGCCGGGCTTCCGAGAACAGCCGGCGCTCGCCTGCAGGACGGTGCAGTTCCTCGGATTCCAGCAGGTATGACAGCCCCGAGAGGTCCTGGATCACTTCGTCGTGCAGGTCGCGGGCGATCCGCTGGCGTTCCAGCTCCGAGGCTTCGATGGCGCGGTGCAGCAGGCGGGTCCGGCCCGCTTCATAGGCCTGGATCCTGCGGGCCAGCCGCACTGCCGGCAGGAGCTGCGCCAACTGCAGGACACCCAGCGCCAGGAGGAACGGCGGAACCATGTCCAGCAGGACCGCAGCCTGTTCCTGGCGGACGGCGTCGTCGTCGTAATAGGCCTCGAAGGCGAGCCGCTCACCATTGGGCGCCGTCACGGGAACGTAGACTTCCACCAGCTCGCCCGAGTTGACGCCCTGGGCCTGCACCTCGTCCGTCTGTATTTCCAGCGTGGCTTTGACCGGCTTGCCGGCCAGGACCTCCAAGGCTTCATGCGGCAAATCGAACTTCTGGCCGATGAGCTTCTCGTCGTCCGAGTAGACCATGCGACCGTCCGAGTCCCAGAGCCTGATCTCGAACACGGACCGCTCCCCCACCCACGGGCGCAGCCGCTCGTCCAGCTTCGCGACGCCTGCCGGATCCCCGGACAGCACCGCCTGGTCCAGAAGCGGTGCCACCACGTTTTGGGCCAGGTTCTCGGTGGCCAGCTGCGAGTTCTCCAAAGCATGGTGCTCCGCCTCGGACCAGATCCAGAAGGCCACCGGGGTGGTGACCACCACGAGCGCTGCGAGCCCCATGATCAGGAACTGCCGCACCGCCTGGAAGACCTCGGAGCGCTCGGCCTGCCGCAATTCAAAAGGGTTGAACAGAGCAGGCTTCCGAAACGATGGCCTAGCCATCGGACGGCTGCTCGAGCATGCCGCGCCGTGAAGCTTCCATGACCGATTCGAGCTGCGAGTGGGTGCCGAGCTTGGCGAAGATCGCCTTCACATAGCCGCGGCAGGTGTTGAGCGAGATGTCCAGTTTGCTGGCCACCTCCTTGGAGCCGTGGCCGCCTGCCATCAGCCGGAGGACGTCCAGCTCCCGCGGCGTCAGCACCGGTCCGCCGGGCTCGACTTCCCGGACAACAGGCGCCGGCTTCGGGGTGCTCATGCCCAGCTGCGCCACCAGGGACGGGTGGACCACCATGTTCCCGGCCCGTGCGTACCGGAGCGTGTCCAGCAGCGTGGACAGCGAACCGCCCTTCGGGAGGAAGGCGCAGATGCCCATCGAGGCGGCGGTGCGCAGGGCGTCCGGGGTCGGATCTCCGGTGAGCATCACGATCCGGGTCTGCGGGGCGTCCGCCAGGATCCGGGCAGCGGCGGTGAGGCCGTCGCCGTCGGGCAGGTGGTAGTCCATGATGACGACGTCGGGCTTGAGAGCCATGCTCTGTTCCACGCCGCTCTTGGCCGTGGTGGCCGAGGCGACGCTGCGGAGGTCCGGCTCGCGGTCCAGGGCGGCGGTGAGCAGCTCCGTAAAGGTGCTGTGGTCGTCGATGGTCAGGATGCTGATTTCGCGCATGCTTTGTGAACTAACGGGAGGAAGCGGTGAGTCGGCGTCGGACAGGTCGGCCGCTTCGTCGTCGCTCGCGGCCGTGGCCTGCAGAAGCCTGGCGTGCGCGTCGCGGAGCGCCCGGCCCGGAAGGCAGCCGATCTCCTGGTCCATGACCCGGCGGCACCGGCCGTACGCACGAAGCGCCTCCATGTACTGTCCGGATTCTTCGAGCCCGAGCACCAGTGCGGTCCAGGCACGCTCGTTGATGGGATCGTCCAGCAGCAGCTCGCTGGCCAGGGCCACGGCGCGTTCCGGCTGTCCTACGGTGACGGCGGCCTCGGCGGCGCGGGCCTTGATGCCGGCCACGCGGGCCGCGTGGAGTGCCCGCTCCTCTTCGGCCCAGCCGGCGAGGAGTTCGTCGCCGAGCAGCGGCACGGACGCGATCTCCAGCGCCTTCTCGAGCATTTTGTAGGATTCGTCCGGGCTGGCGTGCCCTGCCTGCTTGAGGAGTTCGTCGAACCGGTCAAGGTCGAGGTCAACCATGCTGCGTTCCATCATGTAGCCGCCGGTGACCGTCCGGAGGGCGCCGCCCTTGCCGGAACCGGGCTGCAGGTGGCGGCGCAGCACGCTGACGTAGCTTTCGAGGGTGGAGAGCGCCTCGGCCGGAGGCTGCCCGTTCCACAGGACGTCGATCAGGTGGTTCTTGGAAACCGGTGTGCCCAGCTTGAGCAACAGGATCTCCAGCACCTGACGTGGTTTCGGGCCGCCCAGCTCATGCGATCCGATGACCACGCTGCCGCGGCGGACCTTGAGCGGACCCAGGATGCTGATGGACAGCCGCGTCGCGGTTCCGCCTGCACCCTCCTTGGCTGTCGGAGGGAACTCGTCGTCGTGTGCTCCACGCAACCAGCGAGTGGCCTCTGCAACTGTCTGAACCATCTGTGCACCTACTATCCCCATGTGAACTGCATTCCCCATGAATGGCTTGACCCTCATATTTGTCACTCGTGCAAGTACGGGCACGAGTAGCGAGTACTCGATTTTTCGGGGACGGACTACTTGGATGCGTCTTCGCCCGGGGCGGCCCACCCGGCTGCCAGGCCGGCCGGTCCGGCCGGGCCACCCCTCCAACCGTGGGGAGAAGCCGCCTGAGGCCGGCGGCAATCACCAAGTTTTTCCCAAGAACGCGGGCTTAAGTTGGTATTGCCGCAGTTCCCAGCGGCTTCATGCGATCCTCGCCACCCGGAGGACCGCCGGATAGGCATGGAATGAGTAGACCGATGACGCGGACCGTGGCAGCACAGGGTCCAACCAAGTACTCCGAGTACGCCGCCGTGAGTAGCGTGATCGTCGCGCCCGGGAACGAAAAAATTTCTGCCGCCGCCGGCGATATGCGCGGCGCATTACGCGAACACTTCCGGCTCCGGCAGCTGCAACGGGTAAGACAATGAAGTCCGCCAGTGTCCTGCGGGCGGAGCTGCGGAGCGAAATCCACTCCGTCCGGTTCCGGGTGCTGGCCACGCTCCTGGTTTTCATGGCGGTGGGCCTCGTGGTCTCCGGAGCGGTCACCTATGCGGCGCAGCTGAGGAGCCTGGATGACCGTGTCAATGAGGAACTCCAGCAACCGAGGAAGAATCTGAACACGCTGGTCCAGCCGGCGCCGGGCAACCCCGGGTTCTCGTCGCTGGATGAATTGTTCACACTGTTCCTGCGCTCGGAGACGCCCGGCGGGCACGAGTCGCTGATGACAATGATCCGGGACGGCAATACGATCCTGCCCGGCGGTGACCAGGCCACCAACCTGCGCACCCTGTCGGTGAGGGACCAGATCTGGGCCTGGAGCCGGCCCGACCGGACCGTGGTGCAGGACACTGTGATCGATGGCCGGGAAGTGCGCCTCTCCATCACGCCGGTGAAACTGCAGGGCAAGCCGGGAGAGGGGCTCCTGGTGGTCGCCAATGAGATCGGCCGGCAGCGCGACCAGATCGTCAGTTCCATGTGGACCTATGCCCTGGCGGCCCTGGCGACTCTCGCCGTCGCGGGCTTTATGGGTTACGTCTTTACCGGCCGGCTGCTCAGTCCGATCAGACGCCTGCGGGAAGCCACGCAGAACACCACCTTCGAAGACCTGACCAAGCGTGTGGAGGTCACGGCCAGCACGGACGACGTTGCCCAGCTGGCCATGAACTTCAACCACATGCTGGAGCGGCTCGAGTCCGGTTTCGAGAACCAGCGCCGCTTCGTGCACGACGCCGGCCACGAACTCCGCACGCCCATGACCGTCATCCGGGGGTACCTGGAGCTGCTGCGCGCGGGCGATCCCGAGGATGTGGACCAGACCCGCATCCTGCTCCTGGACGAGCTGGACAGGATGCAGGTGCTGGTGGAGGACCTGCTGATCCTTGCCCGCTCCGGCCGGCCCGACTTCGTGTCCCCGGAGTGGATCGAGGCCGACATTTTCCTGGAGAACATCCTGAACCGCATCAGGGTCTTCGGTCCGCGCCGCTGGGAGCTGGACGCCAAGCCCGGCGGGCTGGTCCGTGCCGACCGGCACCGGCTCATGCAGGCGCTGGAACAGCTCGCGGTCAACGCTGTCCGGCACACGTCCGAGACGGACCGGATTTCCGTCGGGGCCGCCTGGGTGAAGAACGACGACGGCGGCGCACCGTCCGGTGCGCGGCCGCACCCGTCGACTGACTTGGAAATCTGGGTTTCTGACACCGGCACCGGCATCCCGCCCGAGGACCACGAGCGCATCTTCGAACGGTTCGTGAAGGGCCGCAACGCCACGGGATCGTCCGAGGGCTCCGGGCTGGGGCTCTCGATCGTGAAGGCCATTGCCGAGGCGCACGGCGGAAGCGTCCGGCTGGAATCGGCGGTGGGCAAGGGAAGCCGGTTCGTGTTGACCATCCCGTCAGGAGGTGGGGACAGCGCCGAGGCAGAATCACCCGGCGCGGCCAAAAGAGCGGCCGCCCCGCACGCAAAGTCCCGGCTGACCCGGCCGTCCTCGGGCACGGCCGTCCTCTCCCATCACGGAGGCAGCCCGTGACCCGGATCCTCATCGCCGATGACGAGCCCCGCATTGCGGCCTTCCTCGTCAAGGGCCTCACCGCGGCGGGATACACCACCACGCAGGTCGGCGACGGCGTGAAGGCGCTGGACTATGCCACGTCCGGCGAGTACGACCTCCTGATCCTCGACATCGGCATGCCCCGCATGGACGGGCTGGCCGTCCTGCAGAACCTCCGTGCCATGCAGTCCACCATTCCGGTGATCGTCCTCACCGCCGCGGACAGCCTGGAGAGTACGGTTTCCGCGCTCGAGGGCGGCGCGGATGACTACATGACCAAACCCTTCAGGTTTGAGGAGCTGCTGTCCCGCGTGAAGCTGCGGCTCCGGGGCACATCGCCGGTCACGGCCGCGCCCACCCTCGTCTGCGGCGACCTGACACTGGACATCAACCTGCGGACGGCGGAAATCGGCGGACGCGTCATTGAACTCTCGGCCCGGGAGTTCGTCATGGCACGGACCCTCATGGAGAACGCCGGCCGCGTGCTCAGCCGGGAGCAACTGCTGAGCCGGGTGTGGGGCTACCACTTTGAAGGGTCCTCCAACGTGGTGGACGTGTACGTGAGGTACCTGCGGCACAAGCTCGGCCAGAACCGGATCCAGACTGTCCGCGGTGTGGGCTACCGTCTCGTGTGCCTGCCCGACGACGCGTCCCGGGCCGCCGGCGCTGCTACGGACAGCCCCCGCAACGGCGACCCGAACGGCCAGGAGCCCGCCCCGGTCTGACGGGCCTCATCAAAAAGCGCCCCAAATGCCCCGCGGCGCGTGGATGAGAGGATTCTCATCCACGTCTCATTCTTGCCTCACCTTCGCGCCTCACAGTGGAAACACCAACGAGGGAAGGCGGGCCGGTGAAAAAGCTGTCGGTGCTGAGCGTTCCCCTGATCGGCCTTGCCGGTCTTGCGGTCTGGACGCAGGCGCTTGCCGGCGCGCCCGCGGACCAGCCCGCCGGCGTCGTGGTGGTCGATCCCGTCCGGCAGGGCACCGAACCCAAGGCAAGCGACGCGTCGTCGTCCGCAGAACTGGCTCCCCGCAGCATGCCCCGGACCACCGCCGAGGCGACGTCCCCTTCGCTTAAGACCGCGCCCCTCAATTCCGCGGCATCCTCCACGTCGCCGCCCGACGCCGTCGGTTCTGCCACGGTCCCGAAGCTGGTTGAGATGGCCCGGACCCAGGCCACCGACCTGCCCGCCGAGCTCGGTTCGAGCGGCGATGACCCGGGCGTTGTCCAGCGCGTCGAGCCGACACAGGTGACGTCTCCGGCCGTGGCACCGACAGGAAATTCCACATCTCAAGTGAAGCCCGACGACAAGGGCGGGCTGGATGGCAGCGGGGGTAACGGCGATGAGTGATCGCCAGCATGACAGCAAGGCCCAGATTTCCCCGAAGAAGGAGTCCGTGATGCACAGGAACTACCGCGACCTGCATGAACCCATTCCACCGGAACGCCGCGGTTACACGATCGGCGTGCCGAACACCCAGCCCTCCACCATCACCATTGACGATTCCGAACTGCACCAGCAGGTCCTGGACATCATCCAGAACGTGCTGACCACCGCCGATCCGCGCTCAGACGTTCGGCGCCGGCTGCTCCGGCACCTCGCGGAGAACCCCGGGCATCCCGAGCAGGCGCTGCTGGATCACCTGAAGGAACGGAACAAGCGCAACGGCGCTCCGCAGCCGGCAGGCAACCACGCAGCCCGGCCCGTCGCGGGCCATTAGGGCCGGCAACTAGTAGAAGCGAGTCCGTTAGAACCGGACCTTAGAAGCAGCCCCTAGAAGAGGAGCAGCACGAACCCGCCCGCCGTGCAGAGAATGCCGAGTCCGGTGAGGATCCAGCCGAGGATCAGGACGGTGTTCTCGTGCTTGGGCGGCTCCAGGCCCCAGCGGGAGGGGTGGCAGAGGTCGTAGTGGAGCTTCACTTCGTTGCCTGCCACCAGTCCCCTGGCCACCTCGGCGTCCACGAGTGTCTGCCGGGTCACGTTTTCCTGGTCAGTCCAGCGGAATCCTGTGAAGCCCCCGGCGGTGTAGACCTCCCCCGTTGTGCTCGTCCACTGGCACCGCCGCCTGCTGATGACCAGGCCCCACACGAGCAGCGGCACACCCGGAATGAACCCCACCCAGGTCATCAGTTCCAGGATGGGGCCCAGAACATCCGCGAGTCCGGCCATGCTCAAACTCTATCCGCCGGAGGGCCCCCGCACGGCCAATCAACAGGTGGCTCCCAGCAAACTGTGACACCCTTAAGACGATGATTTCTCAGCTCAGGGCCCCCCGACGCCAGCAGCCAGCAGGCCGGTTGCGCCTCGCGAGAGGCACCGGCTTCCTCTTTTTCGTGGCCACCCTGGCCTGCATGGCCGGGCTCGCGGCCACGTATTACTACTTTGTCCGTACCACCACCGGCCAGTTCATCGACGAGTCCGCCCTCGTGGAGGCCGTGGACATCCACGGACCCGCGGGCAAGGTCACTACCCGGTTCCTGGACTGGCTGCCCACCATCTCACTGGTGATGGCCGCCGTCGTCGTCCTTTTCGTCACGGTGATACACCGCCGCTGGCGGGCCGCGGGCATTGCGCTGGCCGCGTGCGTGGCGGCGAACATCGCCACGCAGGTACTCAAGCAGCTCTTGCCGGTGCGGCCGGACCGGGGCGTGGAGACGCTGGAGCTGAACTCGCTGCCGTCGGGGCACACCACGCTGGCGGCGTCCGCGGCCGCGGCGGTGTTCCTCATGGCGTCGCCGCGCTGGCGGCCGCTCGCCGGGTTCGTCGGCGGCAGTTTCGCGATCGCATCGGGAATGTCCACGCTGGTGAACCAGTGGCACCGGCCCGCGGATGTGGTGGCCGCCTTCCTCCTGGTGGGCTGCTTCATGATTCCCGCCGGCTGGCTCATCATCCGCACGGACTCCCATGAGTGGAATGTGTGGGACGGCTTCAACGGCCACTGGGCGTCCGCGCGGCTGTGGCTCGGGCTGCCGGTGGTGATCGGCCTGGCCTCCGCCGCGGTCGCCGTGTATTCGCTGGTCAAGATCGCGCCCGTGGCCGGCCAGGAGGGCAGCACCACCAACTACTTCTGGGCGGGGATTTCGCTGATCGTGATCGCCGGATATCTGGCCACCGTGGCCACGACGTCGCTGTTCGCGTACGCCGCACGACGCCGGGACACACCCCGGGGGTAGCGGCTCCTCCTTTACAACCCCGGCAGCGAAGCCCACAATAAGTCGCACCACAGCCTCCACTGGGCCAGCAGCGGGCTGTCCATGAGAACCTGCACCGGCACTGATGCACAGCGGAGGGGTCACCATGAACGACAAGGATGCAACCACGGCGGACGCCAGCGCGGACCGGGCACTCAAGGAGAAGCACCGGGCCATGTGGGCACAGGGAGACTACCCGGCCCTCGCCGCCGAGCTCATCCCCAACCTCGGCGCCATCCTCGTAGAGGCGTGCGGCATCAAACCGCGGCAGCGCGTGCTGGACATCGGCACGGGTGCCGGCAATGCCGCCATTCCCGCGGCCATGATGGGGGCCGAGGTGGTGGCCAGCGACCTCACCCCGGAGATGTTCGACGCCGGCCGTCACCAGGCAGCCGACCGAGGCGTTGAATTGGAGTGGATGGAGGCGGACGCCGAGGCGCTTCCCTTCCCGGACGGCGAGTTCGATGTGGTGATGTCCTGCCTGGGTGTCATGTTTGCCCCGCACCACGAGGCGAGCGCCGGCGAACTGCTCAGGGTCTGCCGGCCCGGCGGCACCATTGGCCTGCTGAGCTGGACCCCTGAGGGTTTCATCGGACAGATGTTCGCCACCATGAAACCGTTCGCTCCCCCGCCACCGCCCGGCAGCCAGCCCCCGCCGCTGTGGGGCACCGAGGACCATGTGCGCAAACTCCTGGGCGGCAGCGTCACGGACATCCAGGCCCGGAAGCAGACGGTCACCATCACGAGTTTCCACCAGCCACACGACTTCCTGCACTACTTCAAGTCCCACTACGGCCCCACGATCTCGGTCTACAAGTCCCTGGGCGGCGACGAGGAGAAAGTGAAAGCCCTGGACGAGGCCCTGACGGAGCTCGCCGCGACCTACAGCGATGCCCACGGCGACGCACCGTCCCAGATGGACTGGGAGTACCTGCTGCTCACCGCCCGAAAGGTGCGGCCCGGCGAAAACACCGAAACCCAGGGTGGGGGCGGGCAGTGATGGATTCCCCTGCCTCCCGGAGGGCGCTCGGGATCGCGTCGATCCCGTCCTTCCAGCGGATCAGCGCGTTCCTCAACGACTCAGCCTATTCCCGGCGGCACCTCCTGCCCGGTGTCTGTGACTTCACGCTTGGCAACCCGCACCAGATGCCCCAGACCGCGTATGTGGACGCGTTGCGGGACGCGGTCAACCCGCGCGATGACCAGTGGTTTGCCTACAAGTCCAACGGAACGCATGCGCGGGAGGCCGCCGCGGAGTCGCTGCAGTGGCTGCTGGACGTGCCGTTCGAAGCCGAGGACCTCTACCTGACCACCGGCGGATTCGCGGCGATCGCCCTGGCGCTGAAGGCGGTGGCCGATCCCGGCGACGAAGTCATTTACAGCCTGCCGCCGTGGTTCCTGTACGAGCCGCTCGCCGTCGAAGCCGGCCTTGTCCCTGTGAAGGTCCGGATCAACGCGGAAACGTTTGACCTTGACCTGGAGGCCATCGAGGCTGCGATCACGCCGCGCACCCGGGTGGTGATCGTCAATTCGCCGAACAACCCCACCGGCCGGATCTACCCGCCGGAGCTCCTGCAGCGCCTGGCCGACCTGCTGGAGGAGGCCTCCGCCCGCATCGGCCGGCGGATCTATCTCGTGTCGGACGAGCCCTACAACCGTATTGTGTTCGACGGCGCCCGGTTCCACAGCCCGGCCGAGTTCTACCCCTACACCCTGCTGGCCTACTCGTACGGCAAAACGCATCTGGCACCGGGTGAGCGGATCGGGTACCTGGCCCTGCCCTCCACCATGCCCGACCGGAAGGAGCTGGCACCGGCCATCGGCGCACTGCAGGTGGCGATGGGCTGGATCTATCCCAACGGCACGCTGCAGCATGCGCTGCCCCGGCTGGAGCAGTTCACCATCGACGTCGGCCAGCTCCAGCGCAAGCGGGACCGGCTCGTCCAGGAGCTGGGCGGGATGGGCTACCGGCTGAACCCGCCCGAGGGCACCTTCTACCTGTTCGTCCGCTCCCCCATCGCCGACGACGAGGCCTTCACCGAGGCGCTCAGCCAGGAGGACGTGTTCGTGCTGCCGGGGGTCCTGTTTGAAACGCCTGGTTTCTTTCGCATCTCCCTCACCGCCAGTGAAGAGATGGTGGAACGCAGCCTGCCCCACTTCCACGCCGCCATCGAACGGGCCGAGCAGGACCGCCCGGAGGACGCGGAGTACCACCTGCCCACCGGGCTGATCCCGGTCATCCCGCCCAGCAAAGCACACACGCTTCCGTCAAACGGATAGCAGTCCATGGTCCCCGCTGGGTGTGGCCGCCCGCGGATCCGGGCGGGCCGCGGCCACCAGCTGTTTGCTGTGCCCGTGCGACGGGTTCGCAAAGAAGTCGGTGGTGCGTGCCAGCTCCACCAGGGCGCCCTGGTACAGCACGGCCACCCTGTGGCTCATGTATCGGATGACGTTCATATCGTGGGAGATCAGGATCAGGGAAAGCCGGCGGTCGCCGTGCAGGCGCAGCAGCAGATCCAGCACCTTGCGCTGCGTGACCGCGTCCAGCGCCGAGGTGGCCTCGTCGCAGATCAACACCGCCGGATCAAGGAGGAGCGCCCGGGCAATCGTGAGCCTCTGCAGCTGGCCTCCCGAGCACTGGCCCGGATAGCGGTCCAGCAGGTCGGGGTCCAGTTCAACATCCCGCACGGCCGTGTGGATGCGCTCCCGCCGCTCGTCCGCCGGGCAGTTCCGGCGGCGCAGCAGCGGCGCCTCGAGGCTGGCGCGCAGTGTCATGCGCGGGTCGAAGGCATCGTGCGGCTCCTGGAAGACGAGCTGCACCGCCGTCCCGTCCTCACCGGTGCCGCGCTCCCCCGCGGGAAGGGTCCGGGTGATGCTGCCGCGGTCCGGGGTCTCCACCCCGACGAGCAGCCGGGCGAGGGTACTCTTCCCGGAGCCGGACTGGCCCAGGACGCCAAGAATCTCGCCCTCCCGCAGGCTGAGCGACACTCCCTCCAGGGCCGGCCGGGCGCCACGCCCGGTGGAGCGGAAGCGCTTGGTGACATCGTCCAGCGCCAGAATTGTGCGCGATGCGGGGGCCCCGGCGTCGGATGCCGGGGGCCTGCGGACCGGGATGCGGACCGTAGTCCGGAGAGGGGTGCGTGCCACCGGGGTATGCCCCGCAACGCGGACCGGAATCCGCAGCGGGGTTCCCGCCGTCGGGGTTCCCGCCGTCGGAGTCCGCAGCAGGGACTGCGCCGGAATGCGGACCGGGGTCCCCGCCGCGGGGGCCTTTGCCGACGTGACTTGTGCCGCCGTGAGGGCCGACGCCGCCAGGAGGTCTTTGGTGAACGCTGTCCGGGGTGTGTCAAGGACGGTCCTGGCCGGTCCTGATTCCTGGACGCGGCCACCGTCCATCACCACTACACGGTCGGCGAACGCGGAGACGGTGGCCAGGTCGTGGGTGATGTAGAGGACGCCCAGTCCGTGCTGGCGCCTCTGGTTGTCGATCAGCCCCAGGATCTGCCGCTCCAGCACCTTGTCCAGGGCAGAGGTTGGCTCGTCCGCGAGCAGCAGCTCCGGCTGGCCGGCCATCGCCAGGGCCAGCATGGCGCGCTGGGCCATGCCGCCCGACAGCTGGTGGGGATAGGCCCGGGCACACCGCGCGGGATCGTCGAACCCGGCGTCGGCAAGGAGCTCCAGCGCCTGTTGCCTGGCCTGGCGTCCGCGCAGCCCGCGGTGCAGCTTCAGCGGTTCGGCGAGGTGGCTGCCAATGGTCATCCGGGGGTTGAACATCCGCTTGGGCTGCTGGTACAGCATGCCCATCCGGCCGCCGCGGATCCGGTTGAGCGCCCTGTCGTCGGACTGCAGGAGGTCCGTGCCGCCCAGCCGGATGGACCCGGCCTGCACGTGGATCTGGGGCGGCAGCAGCCCCAGGACCGACAGTGCGGTCATCGTCTTGCCGCTTCCCGAGGCGCCTACCAGGGCGACAAACTCGCCGGGCGCCACGGACAGGGCGACGCCGGAGAGCACCGGGCGGGAAGACGGTCCCCGGACGCTGAGGTGCAGGTCCTCGATGATCAGGCCCTCAGACATGGCTGGCCGCCGGGGTGGGCACCGTGGTGGCGAGCAGCAGCCGGCTGCTGGACATGCGGGCCAGATGCTGGCCGAGGAGGGTGACGCACAGCGCCACGGTGAAGATCACCAGGCCGGGCGCCAGAATGGTCATCGGCGACCTCACGGCATACGGCTGGGCGGCGGCAAGCATGGACCCCCAGTCGGACTGCGGCGGCTGCACACCGAGGCCCAGGTAGGACAGGGCGCCCACGCTGATCAGGAACTGCCCGAACCGGAGCGTGGCCTGTCCGAACAGCGGCCCGGCCAGGTGGGGCAGGATGTGCCGCCGGACTGTGAACCACGGCGAGCAGCCCAGCACGCGGGCCGCCTCGATGAAGCCGCGGGCCGAGACGTCGTACGCGAGTGCCCTGGCCAGCCGGGCGAAGGGTGTCCAGCCGGTGACGGTCAGGGCCAGCAGCAGGGACGGGTAGCCGGCACCCAGTGCGGCCACCAGGAACAGCGCCACCACCATCTCGGGCATGGCCAGGAGGATGTCGTTGGTGCGGGTGAAGAACTCGTCCAGCCAGCCCCGCCGCCGGGCGCTGAGCACGCCGATGGCCGTGCCGATGGCCGCGGTGAGCACGGTGGCCAGGGCGGCGATCGTCAGCGAGAAGCGGCCGCCGTCGAGCAGCCGGCTCAGTGTGTCGCGGCCCAGGTGATCGGTGCCCAGCAAGTGCGCTCCGCTGGGGGCGGCCAGCCGGGAGGCGAGGTCCTGTTCGGCCGGCGGGTAGGGTGCGATCAGGCCGGACAGTGCCACGGACAGCACAATGAGGGCCAGCACCGAGGCCGCGACCCAGAGGTGGGCGGGGAGCTTACGCATGGCGCATCCTGACCTGGGGGTTGAGGAGCCCGTGGACCAGGTCCGCGGCTGTGGTCAGCAGGACGGCAAGCCCGACGACCACCACCACCGCTCCCTGCGCGAGCGGAATGTCGCTGTTCAGGACGCCGTCGAACAGCAGCCGTCCCATGCCGGGGATGGCGAAGATGACCTCGACGATGACCGATCCGCCCAGCAGGCCAGCGAACCACACCGCCACCAGCGTGGTCAGCGGCAGCAGCCCGTTGGGGATCACGTGCTTCCGCACGGTGTGGAAGTGGCTGAGTCCCCTGCCCCGGGCGGCCACGACGTGGTCGGCGCCCAGCGCGTCCAGCATGCCCTCCCGGACGGCGGACGTGAAATGACTCGCCGGGCGCAAGGCGAGGACGGCCACGGGCAGCACCGCCGACGTCGGGCCTTCCCAGCCGGCCGACGGCAGCACGGACAGCTCAAGCGCGAATACCAGCACGAGCATCGGCGCGAGCCAGTATTCCGGCATGGCGATGAACGCCTGGGAGACCGCCGTGATGGCCTTGTCCGCGGCACGGCCCTCGTTCAGGGCGGCCGTGATGCCGAGGACCACGGAAATCAGGGCCGCGACGGCCAGGGTCAGGACCACCAGGCTGAGCGTGACCCAGAGTGCGGGCAGCACCTGGTCCACCACGGGGGTGCGGCTGGTGTAGGACAGGCCCATGTCGCCGGTGGCGAACCGTCCCAGCCAGCGGAGGTACTGCGTCCACAGGGGATCCTGGAGCCCCAGCTGGAGGCTCAGGGCTTCGACGGCTGAGCCATCGATCGCGTCACCGGCCACCCGCGAGCGGATGATTTTCCGCACCGGGTCGCCCGGCGTGACGTACGGAATGAGGAACACCACGAAAGACGCCAAAAGAACGGCGACCACCAGGGCCGCCGTCCTTCTGGCGAGGAACAGCATCATGCGGGGAAGGCCATGGTCAGGATCCGGACTTGGCCGTATCCGCGCGGAGCACGTACCGGGCCAGCGGGTCCTGGACGTGGCCCTGCAGATCGGTGCGGACGGCGTCGATGGCCTGTTCGTTGACGAGCCAGACGTTCACCGCCTGGTCCTGCAGGATCTGGCCGGCTTCGGCGTACAGCTTGTACCGCTCCCCGGAGTCGGCCGTCTTGGCCGCCTGGGCCACCTTCTTGTCGTAGTCAGCGTTGCAGAAATGGCTGAGGTTGTACGAGCCGTCGCAGGTGTAGTCCGCGGTGAGGAAGCCGATGGGGTCGGCGATGTCGATCAGGCGGTTGCGCTGGCTCAGCACCATGTCGTAGTTGCCGGACAGCAGGTCCGGTTCCACGGCGGCATATTCCTTGGTCTGGATCTTCACGGGAACGCCCACGGCCTTCAGGTTGTCCTGGATGACGGTGGCCACGTCCGCGAACTCCGCGCGTTCGACGATCGCGACGACCTCCAGCGGCCGGTCGGCGGTGTACCCCGCGGAGGCGAGCAGCTTCTTGGCGGCCTCGACGTCCTGCTTCGGCGCCTCGGCACCCTCGATGGCCCACGGCTCCGAAGGCGCGAAGGGCCCGGTGGCGGCGACGGCCGCACCTTCATAGACGCTGGCCGCAAGGGCATCCAGGTCGAGTGCCGAGCGGACCGCCTTGCGGAAGTCGACGTCGTCGAACGGGGCCCTGCCGTTGTTCATGTACAGCGTGGCGGTCCTCGGCGAATCGGCCTTGAGGACCTTGACTTTGGAATCCGCCTCGAGGGCGGCCAGGCCGGAGACGGGGATGGACAGGGAGACGTCCGCCTCGCCTGTCTGGACCTGGGCGGTGCGGGTGGCGCCGTCGGTGATGAAGCGGATTTCGGCGCCGGCCAGCTTGACCTGCCCGCCCCAGTAGTCCTCGTTGCGGTCCAGCGTCAGGGACTGCTTGGGCTTCTCGGACACCGGCTTGAAGGGGCCGGTGCAGTGGCCGAACGGGTCGACGGTTTCGCCCTTGAAGGCGGCCGGCGACAGCACCCCGGTGTTGACGCTCGCCAGGCGGTAGGGAACCAGCGGGCTCTCGGTGGGGGTGGTCACGCGGACGGTGTGCTCGTCGAGGGCCTTGACGCCGCTGACCACCTTGCGGCTGAAGGCGCGGGCCGGGACCTCGGCGTCGAGGACGTTCTGCAGTGAACCGACCACGGCGGCGGCGTCCAGCGCGGTCCCGTCCTGGAACTTGACGCCCTCGCGGATCTTGAAGTCCCACTCGAGGGCGGACGCCTGCTTCCACTCCGTGGCCAGGGAGGGCACCACCTTCCCCTGCGACTCGTCATAGCGGGTCAGGGTCTCCAGGCATCCGGACAGGGACAGGATGTAGGCGGCGTCGCTCTCCAGGGCCCAGTCGGCCACCGGCGCCCGGAAGTTGTCGACGACGATGCGCTGGTCAAGGTCGGCCGCCTGGCTGGATTTTCCTGCCGCGCCGCTGAAGCCGCAGCCGGACAGGGACAGCAGCGCCACGAGTCCCAGGGACACGGACGATGGGAGCGAAAAGCGCAACGGAACCACCTAGAGTGCGAGTCTGCGGAGGGGGCAGACGACGATGAACAGCCGAAGAAGGCCAGTCTGAGTGTAGGCTAACCTAACTATTCCGTTCAAAACGGCCGCACCCGGCCCGCGTCACATACGCAGCCGTCAGTAGTTCCGGCGGTGCTTCAGCTTGGGAAGGACGACGGCGAACACGGCTGCCGCTGCGAACCCCAGTACGCCGGTGGCCAGCACCCCGGCGCCGAGGGAGGACACGGCCGTCACGGCGGAGAGCAGCACGGGCCCGCCCGTTGACCCGGCGTCGGCGATGAACCGCCACAGGCCCAGGAACTGCCCGCGGCCCTGGTCGGGAGAGAAGTCGGCGCCCAGGGTCATCACGAGCCCCGAGCTGATGCCGTTGCCGAAGCCGATCAGCAGCGCGGCCAGCAGCAGCCCGGTGAACCCGCCGGTCAGCGGAATCAGCAGCAGCGCCGTGCCCATGATCAGCGTGGAGGGCACCGCCACCCACAGCCGTCCCCGCCGGTCCATCACCTTGCCGGCCGGGTAGAACACCAGCATGTCGATCGCCCCGGACAGCCCGTACAGCAGCGATGCGTGCGAGGCGTCCAGGCCCACGTGGTCCGCCCACAGCGGGATCACCACCTGCCGCGAGGAGCGCAGGGCGGACAGCAAAAGGATTCCGGCGCCGGCCGTCAGGAACACCCCGGCATGCGAGACGGCCACCCCGCGCAGCGTCGGGGCCGGGCCGGCAGGACCGGAGGAGCCGCCCGGAGCCTGCAGGTCCGGGATGGTCACCGCGAG
>NZ_JBDGML010000078.1:0-5238 GCF_057655195.1 Arthrobacter sp. Soil_N43 | reverse complement strand
AACCAACAAACCCGTCCACGGGCACGTTGCGTCAAGGAACCGACAACTGAATAACAACACCACACCTGCCTTAACCGGCAGGAACATGTTGTAACACCAGATTTCCCAACCCCCACACCAAGGGGGACCGGGTAACAGGGTTACGGCGGTCATAGCGTGGGGGAAACGCCCGGTCCCATTCCGAACCCGGAAGCTAAGACCCACAGCGCCGATGGTACTGCACCCGGGGGGGTGTGGGAGAGTAGGTCACCGCCGGACAACCATTAGGTCGAGAGCCCCAACCACACGGTTGGGGCTCTCCCGCATTTAAAACCACCCCCACCCCCACCGACGCCCCCACACACGGACGCCCCCACACATACTGCGGCAGCTGACTGGACGCTCCCTCACTACCCGCCGCCTTCCAGGGCACGCCCCCTCACATACTCGCGGCAGCTGAGCGGACGCTCCCACACATTCTGCGGCAGCTGAGTGGACGCTCCCTCACATACTGCGGCAGCTGAGTGCACGCCCCCCGCCCCCCAAGCCCGGCCCAGGCACCCCACCCGCCACACCGCCGTCGTACCCCGCAACAACCGAGGAAACGTCCCGTGATGACCCGGCGACAAGTGAGGGAGCGTCGCCGGGGGAGCGACGCAAAGTGAGGGAGGGTTCCGCTGTAGGGGCCGACCAGCGGAGTTGGTACGGCATCTAGACTTACCAACTATGACTCCACCTTCCGGCGATGCTCCTTCCGGCGATGCTTCGTCCGTCCGCGGTCCGGGCGCTTCGTCCGGCCGCGGTCCGGGCGCCTCTTCCGGACCGGCGAAGCGCGCCACCATCCTTGATGTGGCCGCGGCTGCCGGTGTCTCACGGCAAACTGTTACCCGCGCCATGAACGCCATGCCGGGCATCCGTCCGGAAACGCGTCGGCGGGTCCAGGACCTCGCACGGGAACTGGGATACACGCCCAGCCGCTTTGCCAAGGGGCTCGTCCAGGGGGCGAGGACGTCGGTGGGTCTTGCGATTCCGGATCTCACCAACCCGTACTACCCGGCATTTGCCTCCAGCGTGGTGGAGCTTGCCACCCAGCGAGGCTGGCACGTCGTCATGGATGACTATGGACATGGCGGAGCGACTGGAGCCGAATCGGTGGAACGCCTCGCTCCCCAGGTGGACGCCGTGATCGGATACCTGGGGGACGCCGCGGATGAAGCACAGGCCATCCTTGGCCGCCGCCCCCTGGTGGTTCTCGACCAGCCGGCGGGGTCAGCCTCAGGCCGGGTTTCCTTCGACTACGGGCATGCCGCGCAAGCCGCCCTCGAGCATCTGCAGGCCAGAGGCTGCCGCCACCTCGCGTACATCGACCGGGCGGATTCGGCGGCTGGCCGGGCCACTGTAGCGTCCGGGCATTCAGGAGAAGGAGGGCATGCACCCGGCTCCGCGCCGGAAGTTGTGACTGCCCGCGGCCAGGCCTTTGCCCGCAGCGCCGCTGCTGCCGGCGTCGAGCTGGCGGTGTCCGTCTCCCCCGAATCGGCAGCGGAAGCCCGCCAAGTGACGGGGCGACTGCTCGAGGAGCACCCCCGCACAGACGGGATAGTGGTGTTCAACGACCTTATGGCGGCGGGTGCACTCAAGGCCCTTGCGGAGTCGGGCCGCGCTGTCCCTGCGGACTGTGCCGTGATCGGCATGGACGGCATCCCGCTCGGCGAGCTGCTCACGCCGGAGCTGACCACCCTCGCACTGGACCTGCGTGAGGTGGGGAGGGCCGCCGTCGAACTTCTGGACGGCTTGCTCACGGTCTCCATTGAGCCGGGCGGACCGGGCTCGGAGCTGGTGCTCCGGCACCGACTGGTGCTGCGCCAGTCGGCCTGAGAGGACGGGCGCACCCCCTACCCAAATGGCTCCCATCCCAGTAGTCTTGAACGGATTCGTGAACGTTCACGAAAGCAATCCAGAGCCCACGCAGGGGACCAACATGTCACTCGATTCATCCACCGCGCCCGTCGATTCACGGCGGGCAGCATCCGCCGGCCGCTCCCTGGACGCCGGGGCGAATGAGGTCCGGGAGCTCGAATCGGTAGCGCCGGCCGAGGGAGCGCTTCCGGCACGCGCGTACCTCCACAGCGATGCGCCCCGCATTGTCCTGAACGGCACTTGGAAGTTCCGGCTTCACGGCGGCGCCAGGCTGGCCCCTGCGGACGGCTGGCAGCAGGGCCAGAACCTGTCTGGCTTCGGGGACCTGCCGGTGCCCTCCAGCTGGCCGATGCATGGCCACGGGGCGCCTTGGTACACGAATGTGCAGTATCCCTTTGCGGTTGAACCGCCGCACGTTCCGGATGTGAACCCCATCGGCGACCACGTCGTGGAGTTCGACGCCGGATCCGAATTCTTTCCGCGGGCGGTTCTGCGCTTTGACGGCATCGAATCCGCCGGCACCGTGTGGCTCAACGGGACCCGGCTCGGAACAACCCGCGGCAGCCGCCTGGCTCACGAGTTTGACGTCACCGACATCCTGGTCCCGGGACGTAACACCCTGGCGGTGCGCGTCGCCCAGTTCTCGGCGGCCAGCTACTTGGAGGACCAGGACATGTGGTGGCTGCCGGGCATCTTCCGCGATGTCACGCTGCAGGCGCGCCCTCACAACGGCATCGACGACGTCTTTGTCCATGCCGGCTACCACCACCTCACCGGCGAAGGGATCCTCAAGGTGGAGGCGACCCGGGCCGGGGAGGCGATTGACGCCGTCGTACGCCTCCCCGAGCTGGAACTGGAGCTGGCCGCTGGAACCGAGCAGGTCATCCCGGGGGTTCACCCCTGGTCGGCCGAACTGCCGCGACTGTACGAGGCCACGGTGAGCACCGCCGGGGAGACCGTGAACCTTCGTGTTGGCTTCCGCACCATCACCATCGAGGACGCCCAGTTCAAGGTCAACGGCCAACGGATCCTGCTCCGCGGCGTGAACCGCCACGAACACGATCCGCGGCTCGGGCGGGCGGTGCCGCACGAGGTCATGGAGCGCGAACTCCGCCTGATGAAGCAGCACAACATCAACGCCATCCGCACATCGCACTACCCGCCGCACCCGGAGTTCCTGGCCCTCGCGGACCGGCTCGGTTTCTACGTGATGCTGGAATGCGATCTGGAGACTCACGGCTTCGAAAGCGCCGGCTGGAAGCAGAACCCGAGCGACGACCCGCAGTGGGAGCCGGCGCTGCTGGACAGGATGCGGCGCACTGTGGAACGGGACAAAAACCACGCCTCGGTGATCATGTGGTCGCTGGGGAACGAGTCCGGCACCGGGCGCAACCTCGCGGCGATGTCCCGCTGGACGAAGCACCGTGACCCGTCCCGGCCCATCCACTACGAGGGCGACTGGAGTTCGCCCTACGTGGACGTCTACTCACGGATGTATGCGGACCATGCAGAAACGGCGCTGATCGGCCAGGGGATTGAGCGGGCACTGGACGATCCCGGGCTGGATGCCCGCCGCCGCGCCATGCCGTTTGTCCTGTGCGAATACGTGCACGCAATGGGCGCCGGCCCGGGCGGCATGACCGAGTATCAGGAGCTCTTCGACCGGTACCCGCGGCTCATGGGCGGTTTTGTCTGGGAATGGCTGGAGCACGGCATCACCCGTACCGATGATGACGGCCGCGAGTACTTCGCCTACGGAGGCGACTTCGGTGAGGAAATTCACGACGGCAACTTCGTTACCGATGGCCTCGTGGACGCAGACCGCCAGCCGAGGCCGGGGCTGCTGGATTTCAAAAAGGTCATTGAGCCGCTGGCCATCACCGTCGCGGATGACTGGACCAGCTTCACCGTCGCCAGCAAATTCGACTTCGCGGACTCTTCCGCCCTCCGGTTCCGCTACGCAGTGGAGGCCGACGGCGGCACTCTCGACGGCGGTCCGGTGGAGGTTGCGCCGTTGGCACCCCACAGCGAATCCACCGTTGCGCTGCCGGCGGGGCTGACAGCCCTGGCCGGCGACGCGGCTTCGGTGCTGACCGTCCGGGCCGAACTGGCAGAGGAAACCGAATGGGCCGGGGCCGGGCATGAGGTCGCGTGGGGCCAGGCACTTCTCAATCCTCCTGAGGCCGTCCGCGTTCCTGCCACCGTAGCCGTAGTCGAGGCGGGAACTGATGAGCTGCGGCTGGGGCCGGCTGCTTTCTCCAGGACCTCCGGAGCGCTGACCCGCCTGGGCGGACTGCCGGTGGATGATTTCAGGCTCGTGCTGTGGCGCGCCCCGACGGACAACGACCGCGGGGTGGACTGGTGGGGGGACCCCGAAGCCCCGACTCTCGCGCAGCGATGGCTCGGAGCAGGACTCAACCGGCTGCACTCCCGGCTTATTGGCATATCGGCCGTGCAGGATGCCGAGGGAGGCGAGGCCTTGGAGGTCCGGACGCGCGTCGGCATAGCGGACAAGCAGTACGGCGTGTTCGTGGACTACACCTGGACCAGCGACGGCGGACGGCTCGGCCTGCACACCCGCCTGCGCCCTGACGGGGAATGGACCGATAGGGGACGCGACGTACCCTGGGCGCGGATCGGCCTGGAGCTCGTTCTTGCCGCCGAAGCCCGGCATGCCGACTGGTTCGGCCTAGGGCCCCATCAGGCGTATCCGGACACCGGGCAAGGCGCGCGTCAAGGCTGGCACTCACTGCCCGTCGCCGACCTGGCAGTGGACTATGTCCGCCCGCAGGAGTCCGGCGCCCGCGCAGCCGTGCTCAGCGCAACCCTGAAGCTGGACGGCGGCAATCTGGCCGTGAGCGGGGAACCCTTCGCGCTGACAGCCAGGCAGTACAGCCAAGCGGCACTGGATGCCGCGAATCATCAGCCGGACCTGGTGCCGGACGGCCGCACCTACCTCTATCTCGACCACGTCCAGCGGGGAGTGGGAACTGGGGCCTGCGGTCCCGGCGTGCTGGAGGCCTACCTGGTCCCCCAGCGGGAGGTTGAGTTCACCTTGGTCTTCGAGACCTGATCGACCTCGGCCGACTGTGACGCGCTCCATAGTGGTCGAATAGCCCCGAACCCGTCCGGCAGACCTGCATGAAGCCGTTCAAATCCCCGTAAACCCGGGGTTTTTGATCCCTCCCGCTGGGGTGCCCAGGTGGGTTTGCGGTGGGGGTTGGGTGGGTGTATTGTTTTCTAAGTCGCCGAGAGGGGGCCGGCGGGAAGCTGGTTACCGGAGGCGGCCAAATCCCCTTCTGAACAGCCTGTGAATGGTTCGCTTGTTTGGCGTGCCGGTTG
>NZ_JBDGML010000077.1:0-27678 GCF_057655195.1 Arthrobacter sp. Soil_N43 | reverse complement strand
AACGCCATCAGCCACCGCGGGCAGGCCTCCCGCGCCCTGCTGCCCGCGATAGTCGACCCCCTCGCCGGCTAGACCCCGTTAAAACGGCCGTTCCCCGCATGCGCGTTGCTGTCCAGCAACGCGCATGCGGGGAACGGCCGTTCGTGTGCCTGAGGACCCTAGGGCGTCTTGCGTTCCTCTTCGGGCTCGTGCTCCTCGATGAACTCCTCCACCACGTCGGTGCCGTACTTGGCGGCCTGCCGCTTGGCGACCATTCCGCGGAAGACCTCGATGCCGATCGGAATCACCGAGAGCAGGACGATCACGATGAAGATGATGTCCAGGTTCTCGCGCACCCACGGAATCCTGTCACCCAGCAGGTAGCCCAGGAGCGTCACGCCCCCGCCCCACAGAAGTGCGCCGATGACGTTGAAGAGGAAGAACTTCCGCTTGTCCATCTGCGCCACGCCGACGATCACCGGCACGAACGTCCGGATGATGGGGACGAAGCGGGCCAGAATCAGTGCCTTGCCGCCGTGCTTCTCGAAGAATTTGTGGGCGCTTTCAACGTTTTCGTGCTTGAACAGCCGGGAATCCGGCTTGTTGAAGATCGCCGGGCCCGCCTTGGAGCCGATGAGGTATCCGGTCTGGTTTCCGATGATCGCCGCCACGATGATGAGCGCGGCGAAGAGCCAGATATTGAACTTGATCGTGTCCGTGGCCACGAGCAGGCCGGCAGTGAACAGCATGGAGTCGCCGGGAAGGAAGAACCCGATGAGCAGGCCGGTTTCGGCGAAGATGATTCCGCAGACCAGCAGCACCACCCACGGAGCCAGCGCGGGGTCGGCGAGGAAGACCTGGGGATTAAGCCAGTCGGGCAGGAACGAGGCCAGCTGCGGCTGGACCGGTCCGGCTCCTCCCAACATGGGCACGGCAAAGTCGCTGATGGCATTAAAGTTCACCTTCCAAGGGTACTTGACAGTGCCGCTGCTGCCGCGGCGCTAAAGTTGAGCCCGTGGGTTTGGACTTTACGGCGATCGACTTCGAGACCGCCAACGGCTTTCGCGGTTCTCCGTGCGCCGTTGGCCTTAGCAAGGTCCGCGGCGGTGTGATCGTCGAGGAAGCGTCCTGGCTCATGCGCCCGCCGGAAAACCACGACGCCTTCGACTACCACAACGTGCGGATCCACGGCATCCGGCCCGAGAAGGTCGCGGGCCTGCCGCGCTTCGGAGAGCTGTTCCCGGAAATCGGTGCATTCATTGGCGGCGACATCCTCGCTGCGCATAACGCCGCCTTCGACCTGGGCGTCATCCGTTCCGGGCTCGAAGTCTCCGGGCTTCCTGGTCCGGCGTACGAGTACGTCTGCACCGTGATGCTGTCCCGGCGCTGCTACTCGCTGGTGTCCAATTCGCTGCCCTTCGCTGCCGAAGAGGCCGGCGTGCCCCTGGTCAACCACCACGATGCCGCCGAGGATGCGAGGGCATGCGCCGGCATCCTGATCGACATCGCCGCCCGCAACCAGGCAAACAGCGTTGCGGAGCTCTACCTGTCACTCGGCCTGTCGATACCCCGGCAGCAGGCCTTTCACCCGGCGCGCGATGCCCTGTCCAAGGCGACCGTCGCGGCTCTCGCCGGCGCCGGCGGTGCCGGACCTGCCCGGCCCTTCCGAAGCGGATGGCCGGAGGAGGGTGACAATCCCGTGCCGAATCCGGACGCCGAACCCGGCCACCCGCTTTATGGCCAGACGGTGGTGTTCACCGGCCAGCTGGCCATGCCCCGGCCGGAGGCAAAAATGCGCTCGGCCGAGATGGGGGCCAAGCCGGAAAGCCGGGTCACCGCCCGGACCAGCGTCCTGGTGGTGGGCGACGGATTCGACGCCGGTGACCTTCGGTCCGGACGGCTCACCGGCAAGGCCAAGCGCGTGCTTGAGCTGCACGAACGGGGGCAGTCCATCGAGGTCTTGTCCGAAGGCGAATTCCTGCAGATGGTCGGCGGGACGCCGGCACTAAGCTGACAGGCGCCGGGCCGCCCGCTGCCGGGATTCATCTGGCGCAACAAAGCTTCCCAGCGGCGGCCCTGCGCTCCTAGCCTTGCTGCATGAGCAGACCAAGCGAGACCAGTGCGTCCCCGGCCACCGCAACGGGCGGGGTGGACTGGCGGGCGGTGTTTGCCTTCCCCAACCCGGTCAACGAGTATGCCGCCCGAATAACGGCGGGACTCGTGGTGCTGCTCGCCGCCGGCACGCTCCTCACCGGCTTCGGCTGGGGACTTGCCCTGATTGCTGCCGGCTTTTGGCTCCGCGTGCTTTTCGGCCCAAGGATCTCCCCGCTGGCGCTGCTCTCGGTCAAGGTGCTCGCTCCACGCCTCGGGCGCGCCAAGCTGGTTCCCGGACCGCCCAAGCGGTTCGCGCAGGGGATCGGGGCGGCGGTGTCCACTGCGGCGGCCGTGCTGTTCTTCGCGGGCCTGGCGCCCGCGGCCTGGGGGCTGCTGGCCGTCCTCATCGCCGCTGCTTCCCTGGAGGCCTTTGCAGGCTTCTGCCTCGGCTGCTCGATATTCGGCTTCCTGCAGCGCCGGGGCATGATCCCGGAGGACGTCTGCGAGGCCTGCAACAACATTCCCCTCAGGCAGTTGTAACGGACACCAGCTGGTCCGCCATGCCACGGATCACGTCCGGCGCCTCCAGTACCTCCAGCCAGTCGGCCGGCAGGCACGCCTCGCCGTAATAGGCGCCCAGGATATTCCCGGCGATCGACGCCGTCGAATCACTGTCTCCGCTGTGGTTGACGGCCACGGCGATGGCCGCCTTGAAATGCTCCTCCGGAGTGGGCGCTGCGCCGCTGCCACCTGTCGCTGTGGCCAGAACTGCGTAAAGCCCGACGGCGAGTGCCTCCTCCGCTACCCAGCCCTCCCCGAGCTCGCGGACCAGGTCCTCGGGCGTGAGCAGTCCGCGGCTCCCGGCTCCAGGGGCTGCCGCATCGCCCGCAAGTCGGATCGCCGCGCTGAGGCGCTCGCCGAGTTCCGGCGCTGCTTCCGCATCGGACCGGACGTGGTCGGTGGCAACCTGCGCGGCGTCCAGCAGGCCCTGCCCCTGGACCAGCGAGTGGATCAGCAGGCTGAAGACCCCGGCGCTTTGGCGGGCAGAGGGGTGCCCGTGCGTCAGGGAGGCGGCATCCGAGCTCAGTTTGTAGACGGATTCGGCCGGGATGTGCGGGACCAGCCCGAACGGCGCCGAGCGCATGACCGTCCCGCAGCCCTTCGAATCGGGGTTGACCGGCCGGTACACCGTGCCCATCTCACCGGTCGCCAGCCCGCTGAGGCAGGCTCCGCCGGGGGCCCGACGGTGCCTGAGCGCGGGCTGCCGGTCAATCCAGCGCGGCTGCGGCCGGGGAGCCGGATCGGGGGCAGACACGCCCTGGGTCTCGAGCCAGCGCAGGTAGGCGAGCCAGACGCAGGCGTTCGCATCGGCACCTACGCCTGAGTTCGCCCACTCCAGCGCCTCGACGATCCCGTCCACTGTGTACAGCGTCATCTGCGTGTCATCCGAAAAGTGACTGCCGCCGTCGAGCGCTGCGAAGTCCTGCAGCCCTTCCGGGCCGAAGCGGCTCCGGATGGCGTCGATGGAATCGAACTCGACGGCGTAGCCGAGGGAGTCTCCAAGGGCGCCGCCCAAAAGGCAGCCATGGATGCGGGACTTCGGGGACGGCGCAGCCTCGGTGCCGGGAATATTGCTCATGCAGGTAAATTTACCCGTCGGGGACGCCACAGTTCCGCCCGCGGATGGACGCCTGCGTTGTGTGGCCTTGCTCACCCCGGAACGGCCCCGGTCACGGGGCGCTAAGCTCGGACTCAGCAACCGTCCAGACTCTATTGGCAGACTGCAGAGGCTGACCCGGCAGATGCCGGTGTTCCGGGCCGACGAAAAGCGAAGGATTCTCCCACCATGACCACGCCTGTGTCCCTATCCACGACCGACGCCGAGCCGCACCCGGAAGGTGCCGGCTTCCGGCCCGGGCTGCTTTCCCGGCTGGCGGCCGAAGCGTTCGGGGCCTTGTTCCTGGTCGTGGCCGGGCTGGGCGTGCCGCTGTTTACCCTCCCGCAGTCGAACCCGCTGCCCGCCGCCCTCGCTGCCGGCTTGGCGGTGACGGCCGCGATGCTGGCCTTCGCCTATGTTTCCGGGGGACATTTCAACCCGGCCATCACGCTCGGCAACCTTGTCGCAGGGCGGATCAGGGCCGGCCACGCCGCCGCTTACGTCGGCGCCCAGCTGGTCGGTGCCGCCGCCGGCGCGCTGGCACTGTTCGGCGTGCTCCGGACCATTCCCAACATCCCGGACACCCGGGCCGCCTTTGATACCGTCACCGCCGGCTTCGGCGAGCACTCCGTCATCCAGGCCTCCATGGCAGGTGTCCTCCTCGCCGAGGTCCTCGGCGCCGCGCTCCTTGTGGCCGTCTTCCTCGGCACCACGGCACGCCGCAACATTCACACAGCGGCCGCACCGTTCGGCGTCGGCCTGGCGACGGCGGTGCTTCTGCAGTTCGGCCAGGCCATCGGCAACGCTCCGTTCAACCCCGCACGCGCCACCGCGTCCGCCCTGTTCAGCAACAGCTGGTCGCTGGGGCAGCTGTGGCTGTTCTGGGTTGCCCCGCTGGTGGGCGCGGCCATTGCCGGCCTGGTTTTCCGGGGGTTCTCGGACGCCACCGGCGGCACACCTGCAACGGGCACCGCTGCCGGTGCCCCGGGATCTGACGAGGACCTGGCCCAGGATTTCGACGACGTTGCCGACAGTGACGACGCTGCGGACAGCGGCGACGCTGCTGATAGCGACAAGGGCGTGGCACGCCGTGCCAAGGCGGCCGGCGGCACGGCCGGCAGCGAGAAGCCAGCCACCGACAAGCCCGTCAGCGGGCCGGCCCCCGCCGGCGATGACGTCCGCGACTTTTTCGACGGCCCTGGCCACAAGTAGGGAACAACAGAAAGAAGCCGCTTCGGACGCGCCCACGCGCGGTCGGCAAAACTGTCAGTCCCTACGGATAGCTTAAAAACATGCGGTTACTGCACACTTCCGACTGGCACCTTGGCCGGTCCTTCCACGGCGTGGGAATGCTCGATGCCCAGCGCGGGTTCGTCGATCAGCTGGTCGCGCGCGTCGAGGAATTGTCCGTAGACATAGTCCTCATCGCCGGCGATGTCTACGACCGCGCGTTGCCCGGGGTGGATGTCGTCGGCCTGCTCGACGACGCCCTGGTCCGTCTGACCGGCGCCGGAGCCCGGGTGGTGCTGACCAGCGGGAACCATGACTCCGCCATTCGGCTCGGCTTCGCCTCGAGGCTCATGGAGCGCGGTGGCGTGCATCTCCGCACCCGGCTCGCGGAACTGGACACTCCTCTGATGATTCCGCTGGGGGACCAGCCGGAGGATGACCGGGGCCCGGCGCTGGCGATCTACGGCATACCGTGGCTGGAACCGCGCCTCGTGTCGGACCAACTGGGCGTGGAGACCGCCAGTCATTTCGAGGTCACCCGCGCCGCCACGGACCGTATCCGGGCGGACCTCGCCAGCCGCAGCACATCGCGGACCGTCCACTCTGTGGTGCTCGCGCACACCTTCGCCAGTGGGGGAATCAGCTCTGACAGCGAGCGTGACCTCAGCATCGGGGGAGTCGGGGCTGTTCCGCTGGACCTCTTCGCCGGCTTCAGCTACACCGCCCTCGGTCACCTGCACGGACGGCAGACGCTGTCGCCTGAGGTGCGCTACTCGGGATCGCCGCTGGCCTACTCCTTCTCTGAGGCGCAGCACCAAAAGGGCAGCTGGCTCATCGACGTGGACGAATCGGGCGTCACGGCGGTGGAGCCGGTGCACTGGGAGGCGCCAAGGAAACTTGCCGTCCTCCGCGGAACCATCACGGAACTCCTCGAGTCAACCCAGCATGCCTGGGCTGAGGATGCCTACTGCCAGGTGACCCTCACCGATGCCCAGCGTCCGGCCCAGGCCATGGAGCGGCTGCGGGCACGGTTCCCGGACACCCTCGTACTCGGCTTTGATCCGGAGGGCGCGCCGCCGTCGGCCAAGGTCAGCTACAGCAGCCGGCTCGCCGAGGCCGAAGACGACCTCTCGGTCTGCTGCGGCTTTCTGGAGCACGTCCGCGGCCGGGAGCCCGACGACGCCGAGCGGAGCGTGCTGGCCGAAGCGCTGGAAACTGTCCGTCTGCAAGGAGTGTCACTGTGAGGATCCATCGGCTGGAAATCTGTGCCTTCGGCCCCTTCGCCGGCACGGAAAAAATCGATTTTGACATGCTCAGCGCCCATGGGCTGTTTCTCCTCAACGGTGCCACCGGTGCCGGGAAGACCAGCGTGCTGGACGCCATCTGCTACGCCCTGTACGGCTCCGTGCCCGGTGCGCGGCAGGACGGCAAGAGACTCCGCAGCGACCACGCCGAGGCGGCGACGGAACCCAGCGTCACCTGCGAGTTCTCAGCCCGGGGCCGGCGCTTCGAGGTCACACGTTTCCCGGCGTGGGACAAGCCCAGTGCCCGCGGCCGGAACGGCTTCACCGCGCAGAAGGCCAAGACGCTCCTGCGGGAGCGGGTCGGCGGGGAATGGATCGAGAAGTCCGGCCGGAATGACGAAGCAGGCGGCGAAATTGCTGCGATTCTTGGCATGGACAGGGAACAGTTCACGCGGGTGGTCATGCTTCCGCAGGGAGACTTTGCGGCGTTCTTGCGCTCTAAGGCCTCAGACCGGATGGATCTGCTGCAGAAGCTCTTCGGAACGGAACGGTTCGAAGCCGTGGAGCGTGAACTGGGCCTGAAGGCCGCCGACGCTGCCAAAGAGGTTGGCGGACACAACGGCAGGCTCGCCCTCCTGGTGGCCAGGGCGCGCGCCGAGGCCGACGCCCTCGGGCTGGAGCTGACCGGTGCGCCTGATGCCGGCAACGACGTGGAACTCTTGGGGTGGCTGGAGGGCGCTGCATCGCTCCGGGCAGCGGAGCTGGCCGGCGAGGCGGAATCCGCGGAGGCCCTTCGCCGCGAGCACGCTGTCCTGCTTGAGGCGGAACTTGCCCGTGAAAGCCGCCGGGTGAAACTCGCCGCAGCAATGCGGCGAAAATCAGCAGCCAGTGCCGCCGCACCCGTCCTGGAACTTGATGCCGCCCGCCTTGCCCTGCACCGGAAAGCTGAGACCCTCGGCGGACAGCTCAAAGCCGTGACCGCGGCCCAGTCAGCCGTGGAGCGGTCAGCCAGCGCCATGGAACGCGCCGCAGCGGACCTTCACGCGGCGGCCCGCACCGACGTTGAACTGGCGCACACAGACCCCGCAGATATCGACACCGCCGCCGAGCTTGGCCGGTTGCGCGCCCTGCTGGCCGTGCTGAACGAGCGCGCGGCAGACGAAGACCGCCTGACAGCCCTGGCGGCGAGGAGCGCCGACCTCACCGCCGGGCGCCAGGAACTGCTGCGTACCAGCACCGGCCACGCCGATTCGCTCATCGCCCTGCGCGCCGACATGGAGCGGCTCCAGGCCGGTATGCAGCCGCTGACCCAGCTGGCGGGCGAGGCGGTGCTGCGCACCAAGGAAGCGATGGCTGCCGATGAGCTCGTTGACGTGGTCCGGCGCCACGGAGCCGCAGCTCGAAAATGCGCGGCCGCCACAGACCGGCACCTCAAAGGCCGGGACGCCCATCTGGAGTCCCGGCAGCGGTGGCTGGACATACGTGAGCAACGTCTGGCCAACGCGGCGGCGGAACTGGCGGCCCGGCTGGAAACCGGGGAGCCGTGCCCCGTCTGCGGTGGAACCGAACATCCGGCGCCCGTCCCCGCAGCCGCATCGGTCCTGGGCCTCGCCGAGGAAGAGGAACGGGCAAGGGAGACCTGCGATGCCGCAGAGCTGGCACTCGCCGCCCTGTCCGAGGAGCTTGCTGCAGCCCGGCAGGAACTTGCTGTACTGGCGGGGCAGGGCGGAGACACTGATCCCGCCGAGGCCGCCGACGCCGCCAAGGTTGCCAGGGCAGCTGCAGCCGAAGCTGAGGCCGCTGAGGTGCAACTGGCCGAGGCCCGGGCACGGTACGAGGACCTCCAGGACCGCGTCACCGCCACAGAGCAGGCACGGACAGACTGCCTGTCGCGCATCGCCCAGCTGGAATCCTCGCTAAGCGAGCTGGGCCAACAGTCAACAGCCCTGGAATCTGCGCTGGCCGCGTTGCGGGCCGGGTATCCCAGCCTCCGCCGCCGCTCCGCCGGCATCGGCGAAACGATCGCCGTCCTGGAACGGGCTGCAACCGCCCGCGCAGCCCTGGAAGCGGCATCTGCCCGACTGGACGAAGCGCAGGCCCAGCTCGAGCTGGCCCTGCCGGAAGCCGGCTTCGGCACCGTCGCCGCAGCCCACGAGGCGCTGCTGGACCCTGCGGATGCTGCACGCCTGGAAGCGGCAGTCCTCGCGGGAAGGAACGAACAGGCACGGCTTGAAGAGCTGTTTGCGAGTGAGGAGCTTGTTCTCGCCGAAGAGGAGCACGCCGCGGGGGTCACAGCCGAGGCGGGTGAAGTGGACCGACTCAAGGCCGAAGCAGAACGGGCAGCCGGATATTCCAAGGACTTGGCGCTCGCTGCCGGTCTGGCAGCCCAGAAGTGTTCAGCCCTGAAGGGTCTGCGAGAGGACTACGAGGAGCTGGCCGAGTCAGGAAGGAGTCAGCGGGACAAGGCAGAGCGCCTGTCGGCCCTGGCGGACTCCGTCCGGGGCGGCGGCGACAACAGCTACCGCATGAGCCTGAACAGCTATGTTCTGGCGGCCCGGCTTGAACAGGTGGCCGTCGCTGCCTCGGAGCGGCTGGTCGCCATGAGCGATGGGCGGTACACGCTCCAGCACACGGATGCGAAAGCCGCGCGGGGCGCAAAATCCGGGCTGGGACTGGAAGTGGTGGATGCATGGACCGGACAGCGGCGCGACACGTCCACCCTCTCGGGCGGAGAGTCCTTCATGGCTTCGCTGTCGCTCGCGCTGGGTCTGGCGGACGTGGTGCAGCAGGAGGCGGGCGGCGTGGACATTGAGACGCTGTTCGTTGATGAAGGCTTCGGCAGCCTCGATGAGCAGGCCCTTGAACAGGTCATGGACGCCCTCGAAGGCCTGCGCGACGGCGGCCGCGTCGTGGGGCTTGTCAGCCATGTGGCGGAAATGAAACAGCGGATCGGCACGCAGCTGCAGGTCGTGAAGGGACGCAATGGTTCCACCCTCCACATTTCCGATGCCGTCACGGCAGCCTGACACGCCCTGACGGGACCTCCGGTTTGGTCAGCCCTGAGCTGGTCACCCCGTCCAGTAGAATCGGATAGTTACCGGGTTGCGCGCATCGGGAGGAGGGACGGTGCGCATGACTGAACGAGCCCGGAAACATGACTACTTCCACGGCGCCCAAGCGCCCCTCCCAGCACACCCAGGCTGACGCCGCACCTGCTGACCCCGTACCTGCCGGCCCTGCCCGTTCCGGCGGCAGATTCGCCCGGCTGGCGCAGCTGGCCGGTAAGGGCTTCATTCCGCTCGGCCTGTTCGCGCGTCTCCCGCTTGCCATGCTGACCGTCGGAACGCTGACCCTGGTCACGTCCGTGAGCGGCTCGTATGCCGTCGGCGGAGCAGCGGCCGGGGCGGTGGGGATCGGCTCGGCCGTTGGTGCGCCGGTTCTGGGCGCCCTCGCGGACCGCCGGGGCCAGCGGGCAGTGCTGCTGGTTGCAGCCGTCCTGAATGCACTGGCCGTCCTCGCGCTGATTGCCCTGGCCCACGGGATTCCCGGCACGGACAGTTCCGGTGGCGGCAGCTCCGCTGCCGGCAGTTTCGGTTCTGACGGCGGGGGTACCGGACTATTCGCCGTAGCAGGGCCGGTCCTCGCGGCCGCTTTGCTTGCCGGTTTCAGTTGTCCACAGGTGGGTCCCCTGGCGCGGGTGAGGTGGATGGCCCTCACGGCAGGCGGAAGCCGCACAGGCAGCGGCGCCGATTTGGACACGGCCCTGGCGTATGAAGGCACGGCAGATGAACTGACATTTGTCCTTGGACCTGCCCTCGTGGGGATGCTCGCAAGCTTGGTGGCGCCTTGGCTGCCGCTGGCCCTTGCGGCGGCGCTGACCATCACGCTCGTGCCGGCCTTCGCAATGCACCGTACGCATCTGGCTGTTCCCCGCAGCTCAGCCAAGCCCCGCAAATCCTCCAAGGCCGTGAAACGCGATGCCGCTGCGGCAGGAACGGCCCGCCGCGGCCGGTGGACAAACATCGCCGCCGTCGCGGTTCCGGTGCTGGCGATGACCTGCATGGGCACCTTCTTCGGCTCCACCCAAGCGGCCCTGAGTTCCTTCTCCGACGCCTTCGCGACGGCCGAGGCCGCAGGCCTCCTCTACTCGGTGATGGGGCTGAGCTCGGCGGCGGCGGCGATCACTGTCGCGTACTGGCCGGCCGGGTTCACCCTCTCGGCCCGCTGGCTGGTCTGTGGAGCAGCCATGGCCGGACTGTCCGCGCTGCTGCTTCTGCCCGACTCGGCGTGGGGCATGGTCCTGGTGCTGCTGGTCCTCGGCCTCCCGGTCGGGCCGGTCATGGTGACGGTCTTTGCGATCGGCGGAATCGCGGCGCCTGCCGAACGGCTCGGAACGGTGATGACGGCGCTGGCCAGCGGCATAGTGGCCGGCACGGCCTTGGGTTCATGGACCGCCGGCCAGCTGGCACAGGACCGGGGCTACACCGCGGCTTTCATGGTTCCGGTGGTGGCTGCGGTTCTGCTGTTCGTGCTTGGCGTGGTGGCCGCCGTCGTCGTCCGCCGGAGCGGCAGGCTCAGGCGAGCTGCGCTTCAATCCGAGCGGCGCTCGCGGTGAGTGCCGCGGCGACGTCGGCGGTGTCCTGGGACGAGCGGATATAGACGACGGCGACCGCCGCCGGCCGTCCGCCCGGCACCCGAACAGGGGCGGCCAGTGAGGAAACACCGGCAATGACCTCATCGTGGCTCGCGGCGTATCCCCGTCTGCGCGCCTCCGCGGCTTCTGCTCGGTACGGCACGCCGGGGGCCAGCCGGTTCCAGTCGTCTTCCGGCAGCGCCGACTGGATGGCGATGCCGGGGGCTCCGCTGCTGATGGGGTGGCGGGAACCGGGGTGCTGGACCACCGTGGCGGCCGAATGCCGGGGCTCCACCGTGACGAGCGTGACGCAGTCCTGGTGGTCCCAGACAGCAATAAACGCTGTCATGTTGAGGGAATTGGCAAGCTGGGTGAGTTCAGGGAGGGCTGCCGTCTGGAGGTTGCGGGAGACCCCCCTCGCCAGGACAGCAAGTCCGGGACCCGGCTGCACCCTGCCGGCGTCGTCACGCACCAGCAGCGAGTGGTCCTCGAGCGTCCGCAGGATCCGGTACGCGACCGACCGGTGGACGCCCATGGCATCCGCGAGTTCGGCGATCGTCAGCGGATTCTCGGCTTCGGCCATGATTTCCAAGGCCCGGATACCCCTGGATAGCGTCTGCGAGGGGGAGGCCTGGGCTTGCGCAGCCGGTGCGCCGGCACTGGCGATTGGATTCATGCTGTCCATCCTAGGCGGGGAGAACGGGGCGGTTTGTTCCCGGGGGGTTGTGTTGGGCGTCACGTTCAGCTAGCGTTCCATATAGGAATTTTGAGTTCAACTATAGAATACGCCGTCTGGCTGCACCACCATCCTCGGTGTGCCAGCGGCCGTCATTCACCGGACTCACTCCTCGGCACCTAAGGAGCCGACGATGATCGCGAAGCCGGACGCGGCCCCGGAAGTCCCCGGGCGCACATCGGTTCCGCGTGCCCATCATTTCCGCGGCAGCCTCGGAAGGTTCGCCACCGGCGTCGCGATCGTCACGTTCGACGGGGTCACCAAGCGCCACGGCATCACCGTGAACTCGTTCACGTCGGTGTCCATGGAGCCGCCGCTGGTGCTCGTCAGCATCGCCCGTGCCACCAAGGCGCACGACGAGCTGGCCGGCCGGCCGTTCACCGTCAACATTCTGGGGGCGGAGCAGCGCCAGCTGGCCATGCACTTCGCCGGCCGCCCGGGTCCCGAGCCGCTGTGGGTGGAGAGCGCGACGGCGCCGCGCCTGTCCAATGTCCTCGCCTGGTTTGAGTGCAAGCCCTGGGCGGCGTACGACGGCGGCGATCACACCCTCTACCTCGGCGAGGTAGTGGACTTCAACTACCGCAACGGGGACGCGCTGGCCTTCGCCAACAGCGCGTTCACCACCATCCCGGAAAGCCAGTTGGGTATGGAAGATCTCCTCTGACGCACAGCCCCGCCCGAACCACCTGCAGTTCAACGACGACTGGAGACAGAACAATGGGAATCCGCACCGGCCAGCAGTACCTCGACAAACTCAACGGCATGACACCGCACGTCGTGATCGACGGTGAAGTGGTCAGGGAGAAGGTTGTGGAGCATCCTGCGTTCCGCAATGTGGCGAGGTCCTACGCGAAGCTGTTCGACATGCAGCACGATCCGCAACACCAAGAAGCGCTGACCTACGCGTCGCCAACCACCGGGGACCTCGTCAACGCCTCCTTCCTCGTTCCCCGGACCGTGGAAGACCTGCGCCACCGGCGCCGCGGGATTTCCACCTGGGCGGAAGCGTCCAACGGTTTCCTGGGGCGCACCGGAGACTACATGAACTCCGCGCTGACGGCGCTGGCCGCGGCCGGGGAATGGTTCTCCCAGGCTGACCCCAAGTTTGCCGAGAACATCCGCAACTACTATGAGTGGGCGCGCGAGAACGACTCGCTGGCAACCCACACTCTCATCCCGCCGCAGGTCAACCGGTCAGTGTCCGGCTCCGAACAGCTCGGCGGCCAGCTGACCGCCCACATCGTGGAGGAGCGCAAAGACGGCATTGTCATCCGCGGCGCCCGCATGCTGGCCACTATCGCGCCCATTGCGGACGAACTGCTCGTCTTCCCGTCCACGGTGCTGCGCGGCACGCCCGAAGACGCACCCTATTCCTTCGCCTTCGCCATTCCCAACGACGCGCCGGGACTGCGGTACCTGTGCCGCACGTCGCTCTACAACGGCGGCAGCACCCACGACGAGCCGCTGGCCTCCCGCTACGAGGAAATGGATGCGGTGGCCATTTTCGACGACGTCTTCGTCCCGGGCGAACGCATCTTCATGCTGGGGAACCCCCAGTTGTGCAACTCGTTCTACGCCGAGACCGGTGCTGGCGCACTCATGACGCACCAGGTGGTGACCCGTACGGTTGCCAAGAGCGAGTTCTTCCTGGGGCTCGCGTCCGAGCTGGCGGATTCCATCGGGATCGACGGCTTCCAGCACATCCAGGAGGACATCGCCGAACTGATCATCGACGTCGAGATCGGCAAGGCCCTGGTGCGTGCCTCGGAAGCCGACGCCGAGCTGAATGACGCCGGTGTCATGCTGCCCAAATGGAGCACGCTCAACGCTGCGCGCAACTGGTACCCGAAGATCGCCCAGCGCTTCCCGCAGATCATCCGTAAGTTCTCGGCCTCGGGACTCATGGCGCTCCCCGGTGAAGCGGATGTCAACAGCGAGGCGAGGGCGGACATCGACCTCTACCTGCAGGGGAAGACGCTCACCGGGCCAGAGCGGGTGCGACTGTTCAAGCTGGCCTTCGATGCCTCCATCTCCGGCTTCTCGGGCCGCCAGTCCCTCTATGAGTACTTCTTCTTCGGTGACCCCGTCCGGATGGCCGGCGCCCTCGTCAATACCTATGACCGCGAACCGGTCAGGGCCAGGCTTCGGGAATTCCTGAACCGGCAGGACTGAACCGCGGGACTGAACCGCATGACCGAATGAGGGCGGGCTTGAAGATTTAAGTGTGCATTGTCACACATTCATAGTATCCTCTAACCAACTGACCGTTCGATCAGTAAATCGTTCGGCGCCCCAACCCCGGCAGTAGCCCTGCCCCAGCCACGGAGTTCCAATGACTGCAGCTTCTTCCGTTGATTCCGAGACCGGCCCCAGCAGTAAGCACGAGGAACGCAAGGTCCTCGCGGGGACGCTGGTCGGCACCACCATTGAGTGGTACGACTTCTTCATCTTTGCCCAGCTCACAGGCACACTGCTTTCGCCGCTCTTCCTCACCCCGCTGCAGCAGTCCAATCCGGGCCTGGCGCAGATCCTCTCCTTCGCCCTCATCGGCATCAGCTTCCTCTTCCGTCCGCTTGGCGCCGTCATCGCCGGCCACCTCGGGGACCGGCTGGGACGCAAGGCGATGCTGGTGTTCACACTCCTGATGATGGGGGCTGCGACATCCCTGATCGGCATTCTGCCGACGTACAGCCAGATCGGCTTCTGGGCTCCCGTCCTGCTGATCACGCTCCGGATCGTCCAGGGCTTCTCAGCCGGCGGCGAGTGGGGCGGTGCTGCCCTGATGGCCGTGGAGCACGCACCGATGAGCAAGCGTGGAATCTTCGGCGCATATCCCCAGATCGGCGTCCCCATCGGCATGATCCTCGCCACAGGCCTCCTGTTCTTCCTCAACAGCAGCATGTCCAAGGAGGACTTTGCTGCCTGGGGCTGGCGCGTTCCGTTCCTGCTGTCCATCGTGCTGATCGTCGTCGGATACCTGATCCGGCGGGCCGTGGCCGAGAGCCCCGTCTTCCGGGAGATGGCCGCCCGCAAGGCCGAGAGCAAGGCCCCGCTGGGCGAGCTCATCCGCAATCACAAGAAGCCGGTCCTCTACTCGACCCTGATCTTTATCGCCAACAACGCGGCAGGCTACCTGCTGATCGCCTTCTTCATCTCCTACGCCACCCGGTCCCTGCAAATGCCCGCGCCCCAGGTCCTGCTCGCCACCACCCTTGCCTCATTTGGCTGGCTGATCTTCACGCTGGCGGGCGGCTGGCTGTCGGACCGCATCGGCCGCGTCAAGACCTTCCTGACGGGCTACGCCATCATCTTCGTCTGGATGATCCCGATGTTTGCGCTCATCGACACCAGGAACATCTGGCTTTACGGGGTGGCGCTGTTTGTCCTGACCATCGGTCTGGGCCTTTCCTACGGCCCCATGTCCGCCATGTACGCAGAGATGTTCCCCGCGAACGTGCGGTATTCCGGGATCTCGATCGGCTACGCGTTCGGGGCCATCCTCGGCGGCGCGTTCGCTGCCACGATTGCGGAGTCCCTGCTCCAGAGCACCAAGTGGACAGGTTCCATCGGCATTTACATCATGGTCCTGTGCGTGATCTCCGCCGTCGGTGTACTGCTGGCCAAGGAGACCAAGGGCCGCCTGCTGGGCGTCAGCCGGCACTGATGGCCGTGCAGCCGTACAGGCATACTCGTTAGTAAGTTCGCGTGACGGCGGGCCCGGGCCGGAGGTCCGGGCCCGCCGCCGTTTCCGGCCAGGTCAGGCGTTCGCGCCGTGCAGCAGGGCTATGGCGTCGTCGTCGGTCAGCTGCTCGAAGCTTCGGTAGAAACTTCCCACCGCCCGGAACTTGCCCGGCAGGTGGAGGCAGAGCACATCGCAGACCCGTGAGAGTGATCTTTCCGCCTCGATCGACCCTACGGGCGCCGCGGCCACCACCCGCGCGGCTCCTGCTGCGCGTGCTGCCTCGACTGCGGCCCGCATGGTGGCCCCGGTGGCGAGGCCGTCGTCGACCAGCACCACCGTCTTGCCGCCCAGCGGCAGGTGCGCGCCGGGGTAGGAGGCGGCGCGGCGCATCAGTTCGTTCCGCTCGCGGTGTTCCACCAGGTCCAGCCATTCCTGCTTGCCGCCGGTCTCCAGGATGCGCTCCACGAGCGGTCGGTTCAGCAGCCGGACAATCCTGCCGGTCTCAGTGCCCTCGGAGCCATGTCCTTCCGCCGGGCCTGCCGGCCGCGCCTCGCTCCCGCCGTCTTCGGTTTCCGCGGCGCCCCAGGCTGCTATCGCACGCGCGTATGCCAGGGCGCCGAAGGCCGTCTCCTCATGGCCGGGGATGCCGAGCTTGCGGACCAGGAGGGCGCCGTAGGGCAGGTGGAGGGCCGCGGCTGCGGCGGCCGCCACGGGGATGCCGCCGCGCGCGAGTCCGAGCAACACGGTGTCCGGCTGTCCGCGGAATTGTGGAAGGGCCGCGGCAAGGCGCCTGCCGGCATCCTCCCGGTCCTCAAAAACCATGCCCATGGGATCCTCTTCCGGTTTCTCCACCAGTCAAATCCAGCCTACCGCCGTCGCCCTGCCCAGGGGCCGCTGCCTTCCAGGGACGTTCCAGTACCTCGGGCTAGCTGCCCAGGAAGCTGACGGCAGCCTGTTTGAACGCGCGGCTGGTCACGGCGTTCGTGTGGGTCCGGCCGGGCAGCACGAGCTGTTCGGCCATGGAACCGGCTTTGGCGGCCAGTTCCGCGAGCTGCGGCATGGAGGCTGCGCGCTCGTCGTTTTCACCGGCCACCAGCAGCATGGGCATGTGCGGCACCGCCTCCGCGGGGTCATAGGGCTCGGTCTTGATGGCCTCCACCAGGGACAGCAGGGCGAAGATGTTGTTGCTCGGCAGTGCCTGGGCCATTTTGAGGAGCCCGGCGGTGGACTCGTCCTCGATCGGCGTGCCGTCGGCCAGGTAATGCTGGGCGGCGACCAGGTCGAACTCGGCGAGCGGATCAGCCATGTTCGGCCCGCCCAGGACCAGCCGGTGCACGAGCTCCGGTTGGGTGGCGCCGAACTCCCAGGCGATCCGGGAACCGAGCGAGTAGCCGATTACGTCCAGCCCGCTGGAAGGGTCACCGGCCTCCACGGGCCGGGCGCCGGCGTCGAACGCTATCTGCAGGAGGTCCGCACGGATCCGGCTCGGCGAATAGGAGTCCATGTCTTCGGGAGCGCCGCTGCGGCCGTGGCCGGGAAGGTCCACCGTGATGACCCGCCGGCCCGCCTCCAGGAGGACCGCGAGCCAGCCGGTGTCTTCCCAGTTGAGCTTGCTGGAGGAAGAGAACCCGTGGATCAGCAGGACGGGCCGGAGCCCGGCGTCCGTCTTGGGCTCATGAACGGCGACATACAGCTGGGGATCGGTGCCCTCCACCGTGTGCAGGTGCTGTTCGCCGGTGTGTCTGCCGCTCATCATGTCAGTCCTCATCAAGTACGGCGCTCAGGCGGACCCGGCGCTTCGGTGCCTCTTCCTTCGGGACCGTGCCCACAATGCCGGCGGTGTTGTCCGGCACCTCAAACACAATCAGGGGCTCGCCGACATTGATCTTGTCGCCGGGCCCGCCGTGGATACGCACCACCTTACCCGCCTGCGGGCTGGGCAATTCAACAGCGGATTTTGTGGTTTCCACCTCGACGAGAGGCTGGTTGCGCTCCACCTGGTCGCCGGGCGCGACGAGCCATTCCAGGACGGTCGCCTCGATGAGGCCTTCGCCGAGGTCCGGAAGCGGGAACGAAATTTCAGCCACGTCGGTACTCCAATACTCGCTGGATGCCGAACAGAATCCGGTCAATGTTGGGAATGTACTCGTCCTCCAGATCCCCGGACGGATACGGAACGTCGAATCCCGTCACCCGCTCTACGGGAGCCTTGAGCGTGTCGAAGCAGCCCTGCGTGATCAGCTGGGCCACCTCAGCGCCCAGCCCTGAGGTCAGCGGCGCCTCATGGACGACGACGGCGCGCCGCGTCTTGCGCACGGACCCCACCAGCGCCTCGGCGTCGATCGGCTTGAGCCAGCGCAGGTCCAGGACCTCGACGTCGATGCCGTCTTCGGCGGCGAGGTCCGCCACCTGCAGGCAGCGGGCCACCATCGCGCCCCAGGCCACGAGTGTGATGTGGCGCCCTTGCCGCATGACCTTCGCGCCGGTGGGCGGACCGCCGTCGGGGGTGTCGGCGGTACGCAGGTCCACCTCGCCCTTCTGCCAGTAACGCGACTTCGGTTCCATGAAGATCACCGGGTCGGGCCGGGTGGCCGCGTACTTGAGCAGGTGGTAGGCCTCGTGCGGGTTCGACGGCGAGACCACCTTCAGGCCCGGCACGTGGGCGAAGAGCGCCTCGAGGCTTTCTCCGTGGTGTTCGGGGGCGCGGATGCCGCCAAAGCTGGGCACGCGCAGCGTGATGGGCATCGGCAAGGCGCCGCGGCTGCGGTAGTTCATCCGGGCGATCTGGCAGACGATCTGGTTGACGGCGGGGTAGGCGAAGCCGTCGAACTGGACCTCCGGGATGGGGTGGAAGCCGGCGATGGCGAGGCCGGCGGACATGCCGAGGATGCCGGACTCCGCGAGCGGGGTGTCGAAGACACGGGTTGCGCCGTGTTTCGCCTGCAGCCCGTCGGTGATGCGGAACACGCCGCCGAGCCGGCCGCAGTCCTCGCCGAAAATCAAGGCCCGGGGGTTCTCCGTCAGGACCTCGTCGAGGGCGCGGTTCAGCGCCTGCTGCATGGAGAGTGTGACCGTGTGGCCGTCTGCCGGCGCCGCCGGATCCGGCAATTGCCCGTCCGGTGATTGAGCCTGTCGAAATCCCGTCATGGTTCCTGCGCTCCTAGACATGTTCTGACTCCTCGCGCCACGTGGCGGACTGGGCCTGCAGTGCCGGCGTTGTTTCCTGGAATACGAGGTCAAACATCTCGCTGCCCGGCCGCGGACCGAGCGCTTCGAGTCCTTTGCGGACTCTTTCCGCCTCGGCGGCGGCGGAGGCGTCCGCCCGCGCGAAAAATGCTTCGTCCGCGAGGCCGTCGCTCAGCAGTTGCTGACGGAGCCGGCGCAGCGGGTCCTTGCCGGCGCCGTCGCGTTCCTCGTCCAGTGAGCGGTAGCGTCCCGGATCGTCTGATGTGGAGTGCGGGCCGCGGCGGTAGGTCATGGCCTCGATGATCACCGGTCCGTTCCCGGACCGGCAGTGGGCGAAGGCGCGCCGGGTTGCTTCCAGGACGGCGAGGACGTCGTTGCCGTCCACCTGCAGGGCCGGAATGCCGTAGCCGGCGCCACGGGCGGCAACCGAGCCGCCCGCCACCTGGCGCTCGGTGGGTACGGAGATGGCCCAGCCGTTGTTCTGGACGAAGAACACCACGGGGGCCTTCATGACCGCCGCGAAGTTCATCGCCTCGTGGACGTCGCCCTGCGACGATGCGCCGTCACCCAGGTACGTCAGCGCCACGGCGTCGCTGCCGTCCAGGGTCTGGCCGTGGGCCCAGCCCACCGCGTGCAGCACGGAGCCGGCCACGACGGCCTGGATCGGGGCGAGGCGTGATTTCTTGGGATCGTACAGTCCGCCATGCCAGGTGGCCTTGTGGGTGGACATGTACTCCACCATGTCCACGCCCATGGCACGGGCCACGCCCATCTCGCGATATGTGGGAAAGACGAAGTCCCGCGAGGTGTCAACGGCGTACCCGCTGCCTACCTGGGCAGCTTCCTGGCCCAGCTCGGGAGCGTAGCCGGGGATGACCCCCTGGCGCTGCCAGGCGACGGCCGAGGCATCGAGGTGCCGGACCGCGGCCATGAGCGAGTACAGCTCGCGCAGCTCGTCGGGGGTGGGCGGGGCGGCGGCGGTGCCGTCATCCGGAAGGGGCAACGTGTCCATAGCTGTGACCCTAGTCACCGTCCCGGTGGCCGGCAATCAGCACTCTGCAGGACGACCAGACTGTCAGGACTGCGCAGCAAAACGCCGGCCGTACTGCACAAATTGTGCAGTACGGCCGGCGTCCTCTTGCCGGCTACTCGGGCGCGTGGGCAGCCGAGGAACCGCGTGATCCCTCATTAGCCGCGTCCGGCTCCGGATCGGCAGCGGACGTTGCTGCGGACCTGGCGGCAAACCCGGCCCCGAAGCGGCAGGCCGCCGCGATGCCGGCGATCAGCAGAATGGTGCTGACCAGCTGGATCCGGCTGCTCTCCGCGCTGAAGCCCACGGCGAACACCAGCCCAAGCAGCGCCAGCCCGAACACCGTGAGGGCCGGGAAGCCCTTCATGCGCAGGGGCAGGGGAGTGCCGTCGCGGTCGGCCCGCCGGCGCAGGATCAGCTGGGAGACCAGGGCCGAGCCCCAGACCACCAGGCAGGTCGAGCCGACCAGCTGGAACAGTGCGGGCAGGATCCGTTCGGGGAACAGCAGTTCGAGGACAGTGGCAATGAATCCGAAAGCCACGGAGACGCCGACGGCAAGCACCGGCACCTTGGCGCTGCTGAGGCTGGACAGGAAACGGGGTGCCTCGCGGCGCTGGGACAGCGAGTACACCATCCGGGAGGCGCCGTAGAGGTTGGCATTGAGTGCGGAAAGAAGGGCGACGACGGCGACCAGCGTGATGGCTGTACCGGCGCCGGGAATGCGGGCCGCGTCCAGGACTCCGGCGAACGGCGAGGCGAGGGCCTCGGAGGTGGCCGGGAGGACGGCCGCAATGACGAATACCGATCCGATGTAGAAGATCAGGATGCGCCAGACGACGGTCCGGATGGCCCGGGCCACGCTGCGCTCGGGGTCTTCCGTCTCCGCCGCGGCGACGCTGACAATTTCCGTTCCGCCGAAGGCGAAGATCACCACGAACAGGGCCGTCGCAATGCCGCCGAGTCCGGCCGGCGCGAAATCGGTCGTGACGTTGGCCAGGCCGGGGGAGGCGACGTCCGGCAGGATTCCCAGGAGCAGTGCGGCGCCAATGGCCAGGAACAGCACGATCGCGGCGACCTTGAGGATGGCGAACCAGAACTCGAACTCGCCGAAGTTCTTTACCCCGGCCAGGTTGATGGCCGTGAACACCACCATGAAGGTGAGCGCCAGGGCCCAGACGGGAACGACAGGCCAGACCGAGAACAACAGCCCGGCCGCGCCGAGGGCTTCCGCGGCGATGACCACCACGAGCTGCAGCCACCAGAGCCAGCCCACGGTGGCCCCGGCGGTCTTGCCCATGGCCTTCTCGGCATAGACGGAGAACGCCCCGCTGTTGGGGTTGGCTGAGGCCATTTCGCCCAGCGCCCACATGACCAGGATGATCAGCGTGCCGGCGACCAGGTAGGAGAGCAGCACCGCCGGCCCGGCGGCCTGGATTCCGGCCCCTGACCCGAGGAAGAGGCCGGCGCCTATTGCGCTGCCCAGCCCCATCATCGTCAGCTGGCGGGGTTTCATGCTGTGGCCGAGTTCTACTGCCGGACGCTCCGCCGTGGACTTCATTGTCATGCCTGCGTACCTTCTTGGGGTCGGTGGAAGGGGGGCCCTTTTGGGACCTTTTGAATTTACCGCCTTGTGGCGGCCACCACGGCATCAGCGTGTGAGACCATGGATGCAAATTGTGCAGGGCACGTGCCGGACCAGCGCCATTTTGCCTTGCCGGTACCGCGAAGGTTGGGAAGTCTGATGATGGTCGACGGGCTGGACGCCAAAATTGTCCGATTCTTTACCGATGCGCCGCGGTCCTCTGTGCTCGAAGCCTCCCGGGTGCTCAAGGTCGCCCGCGCCACCGTGCAGTCGCGGCTGGACCGCATGACCGAAGGCGGCGTGATCGGATCTTGGGTGCCGCATCCGGACCCCTCCCATTTCGGGTTTCCGGTGGTTGCCTTCTGCTCGCTGACCATCAACCAGGACCTGGGGCACGACGCCGTGGTCGAGGCGCTCGCCGAAATTCCAGAGCTGATCGAGATCCATACGGTGTCCGGAAGTTCAGACCTGATGGCCCGCATCGCCGCCCGCTCCAACCCGGACCTGCAGCGCGTGCTCGACGCCATGATTGCCACGAAGACTGTGCTGCGCTCGTCCTCCGTGATCGTGCTCAACACCCATTTCCAAGGCAGGACACTGCCCCTGCTGGAAGCCGAGGCTGCCAACACGCCCAGGTAGGCGCCGCGCGTCCGCCGGCGGCCGCAAGAAACATTTTGTCTGGCGCCCGTTCAGCCGTAGAATCAGTTTTAGTCATTGTGACTATAACTAGCGCGGCGGTCAGCAGGACCCCGCAGGACGCAGCGAAGCGGGTGAAAAACCGTGTACACCACCTCAGCGAATGTCGCCGAGCGCCAGACCGCGCCGCCGTCGTTGGCCATCTCCACGGTGATCTTCGCGCTCCGCCCCAGCGAAGCCTCCGGACGTCCCACTCTCTGGCTCCCGCTGGTGCGCCGCATCCGCGAACCCTTCAAGGGCCTCTGGGCCCTTCCCGGCGGCCCGCTCACGCACTCGGAGTCACTGCCGGACGCCGCCTCACGCAACCTCCGCGAAACCACGGGCCTGGCGCCCAGTTACCTTGAGCAGCTGTACGCGTTCGGCGGACTGCACCGCTCGCCGACCCAGCGCGTGGTGTCCATCGTCTACTGGGCCCTGGTCCAGCCCACCGAAGCCGCGCTCGCCGATGAATCCGAGAACGTCAGGTGGTTCCGCGCCGACAAGCTGGGCGATCTGGCCTTCGACCACAACGCAATTGTTGACTACGCGCTCTGGCGGCTGCGGAACAAGTTGGCCTACGGCTCGATCGCGTACCACTTCCTGGGTGAGTACTTCACCCTCGCCCAGGTCCGGGAGGTCTACGAAGCCGTCCTGGACACCCACCTGGACCCGGCCAACTTCCGCCGCCACATCAAGGCCACGCCGGAAATTGAAGAAACCGGTGAATACCTCCAGGGCGGCAAACACCGCCCGCCACGCCTCTACCGATTTACCGGCCGCCCCGGCCTTGACCCAGATAACAGGAGCACCCCATGAGCAGCGTCAACACAGCCATCCAGCTGATCACGCGTGAACAGGCCGAGAAGGGCGCCGCTGCGGCCGCGGGCAGCACGTGCAGCCCGGCACTCGCCAAGGGCCCCTGGGACTACGACCTCGCCGAAGCCCTGGCCGGCACCCCTGCCTACGGTCCGGGAGCCTCCAGCGCCGACGTGGCGCCGCCGTCAACGCCGCGGCAGGGCCAGCTCCCCGAGGAATACAAGCTCGCTTCCGACGCCGAGCTCGCCGCCCGGATCCGCGCAGCCAAGGCCACCCTCGGCGACCGCGCCGTGATCCTGGGGCACTTCTACCAGCGCGACGAAGTGGTGCAGTACGCCGACTTCGTGGGCGACTCCTTCCAGCTGGCCAACGCGGCCCTCACCAGGCCCGACGCCGAGGCCATCGTCTTTTGCGGCGTGCACTTCATGGCGGAGACCGCCGATACCCTGTCGAAGCCGGACCAGGCCGTCATCCTGCCCAACCTTGCCGCCGGCTGCTCCATGGCGGACATGGCCGACGCCGATTCCGTGGAGGAGTGCTGGGAGCAGCTGGAGGAGATCTTCGGCACCGAGCCCGACGCCGAGGGCCGTGTTCCGGTCATCCCCGTCACCTACATGAACTCGTCCGCCGCGCTGAAGGCCTTCTGCGGCAAGCATGGCGGCATCGTCTGCACCTCCTCCAACGCCAAAACAGTCCTGGAGTGGGCCTTCGAGCGCGGCCAGCGCGTGCTCTTCTTCCCGGACCAGCACCTGGGCCGCAACACCGCCAAGGCGCTGGGCGTGCCGCTGGAGCAGATGCCCATGTGGAACCCGCGCAAGGAGCTCGGCGGCAACGACGAGCAGGCACTGCTGGACTCCCGAGTGATCCTCTGGCACGGGTTCTGCTCGGTGCACAAGCGCTTCACTGTGGCGCAGATCGAGAAGGCCCGCGCCGACTTCCCGGGCGTCAACGTGATTGTCCACCCCGAGTGCCCCATGGAGGTGGTGGATGCAGCCGATTCTGCCGGATCCACGGACTTCATCCAGAAGGCCATCGCGGCAGCCGAGGAACCGACAGTGTTCGCGATCGGCACCGAGATCAACATGGTGAACCGGCTCGCGGCCCAGTACCCGCAGCACACCATCTTCTGCCTCGACCCCGTGATCTGCCCCTGCTCCACCATGTACCGGATCCACCCCGGCTACCTGGCCTGGGTGCTGGAGGAACTCGTTGCAGGCCGTGTGGTCAACCGCATCACCGTGGATGACGCCGTACAGGAAAACGCCAGGACCGCGCTCGAGCGCATGCTGGCCGCCAAACCCCAATAATCCCCAAAGCGAGGCACGGATGACTATGCCCAGCGGAACCGCGGCGTCAGGCCGCCGGCGGCTCATCGTCGTCGGCAGCGGCATCGCCGGCCTGTACGCCGCCTTGCTCGCCGCCGACGCGGGGGCCGACGTCGTGCTGCTGACCAAAGCCGCGCTCGCGGACAGCAACACGTACTACGCCCAGGGCGGCATTTCGGCCGTCCTGGACGAGCCGGCGCCGGGCGACACCGTGGCGGCGCACATTGCGGACACGCTCAAGGCCGGCGCCGGGCACTGCAACCCGGACGCCGTCCGGGTGCTCTGCACCGAGGCGCGCCGGGACATCGCCGGGCTGGAACGCTTCGGCGTGCGCTTTGACATGGACGACGACGGCGATCCCGCCTTGGGTCTTGAGGCCGCCCACTCTGCGCCGCGCATCCTGCACGCCGGGGGCGACGCCACCGGGGCGGGCATAGCCAACGCACTGATTTGTGCGGTGCTGGCCGCCCAGGCCTCGGGAAAAATCGAGCTGCTGGGCCATGCCCGCACCACGGCGCTCATCCAGTCCGGCCGGCGCGTGACGGGCGTGGAGTATCTGCACGACGGCCAGCTGAAAAGCATGCGCGCGGACGCGGTGCTGCTGGCCACCGGAGGCGCCGGGCAGCTGTTCGCCCAGACCACCAACCCCTCCGTTGCCACCGCTGATGGCCTGGCCCTCGCCTGGAGGGCCGGAGCCGCCCTGGCGGACCTGGAGTTCTTCCAGTTCCATCCCACCTGCATGGTCCGCACGCCCGAGGCGGCGGAGTCCGAGGGCAACCGGGACCCGCTGCTGATCTCCGAAGCGGTCCGGGGCGAGGGCGCCATCCTCCTCGACGCCCGCGGCCACCGCTTCATGCCCGACTACCACGCGGACGCCGAACTCGCGCCGCGGGATGTCGTTTCCCGCTGCATCGCCCTCCACCTCGCGGCACTGGGCGACCCCAACGGCCACGTCTACCTCGACGCCCGCGTCATCGAGGACGCCCGGGGAGCAGGCTTCCTGGCAAAGCGGTTCCCGACGATCACCCGCCGCACCCTCGAGGCCGGCATCGACTGGACCACGGGACTCGTCCCCGTCGCACCCGCCGCCCACTACTGGATGGGCGGCGTCTCCACCGACCTGCACGGCTGCACCACCGTTCCCGGGCTCTTCGCCGCCGGAGAAGTCGCGTGCACCGGCGTCCAGGGCGCCAACCGGCTGGCCAGCAACTCGCTCCTCGAAGGATTGGTGTTCGGCCGGCGCGCTGTCGAGGCATTTCTGTGCGATACGTCGGATTCGGCGGGCGGTGATCCGGAAGCGTGCGTCAAGGGGAGGCCGCTTGCGGCCGAGACAGCACGCGGAGGATTGCCGTTCGTCGAATCCAGCCGCGGATCTGCCAATCCCGGACCGTTCTCCCGCGCTGCCCTACGGCGGTTGATGACTGCCAAGGCTGGAGTGCTTCGCAGTGGCGAGTTATTGCGCGAGGCGGCGGCCGCGCTGTCGGCGTGGGCCGCCGTCGTCCGTCCCGAAAACGTGCCCGAGGTGGAGGACCCGCGGGAGCATGAGGATGCCAACCTGCTGGTGGCCGCCCAGCTCCTGGTCCGGGCCGCCCGCGAGCGCCGCGCATCGCTGGGGGCGCACTACCGCGACGACGGCTCGCCTGAACCGGTCATGGCCGACACCACATACGAACCATTCAGAATGACCCGGAAAGCGAGCCTCGTCCATGACTAGCCTGACCCTCCCTGCAGCACCCGTCCGGGACATCCTGGAACGGGCGTTCGCCGAGGATGCCCCCAGCGGCGACATCACCTCACAGCTGCTGATCCCGGCAGAGGCGCGCGCCACCGCGGTGCTGAACGCCCGTGTGCCCGGGGTCTTCAGCGGCGGCACCGTCTTCCGGGACGCCATGCTGCTCGTCGACCCCGACACCGAGGTGGAACTGCTGGTGGCGGACGGTGAAGCGTTCGACGCCGGGACCCGCCTCGCGCGGGTCAGCGGTCGGGCGCGCAGTGTGCTGCTTGCCGAACGCGTCGGACTGAACCTGGCGCAGCGCATGAGCGCCATCGCCACCCGCACCGCCGAGTTCGTCCGGCTCGTGGACGGGACCAAGGCCCGCATCACGGACACGCGCAAGACCACGCCCGGCCTGCGCGTCCTGGAGCGGTACGCGGTGCGCTGCGGGGGCGGCGCAAACCACCGCTACAGCCTGTCCGACGCCGTGCTCGCCAAGGACAACCACCTCGCCGTGATGACCGGCGGCGACCCGGCAAAACTCACCACCCTTCTGGCTGCGGCCAAGGCACAGCTCGGGCACACCACGCATTTCGAGGTGGAGGTGGACAGCGCAGACCAGATCGAACCGGTGCTGGCCGCGGGTGTGGACACCATCATGCTGGACAACTTTTCCCTGGAGGAGCTGCAGGCCGGAGTGCGGCAGGTGGGCGGCCGGGCGGTGGTCGAAGCCAGCGGCAACGTCAACCTGGGGACCGTCGCCGACATCGCGGCGGCGGGCGTGGACGTCATCTCCATCGGCGCCCTGACCCACACCGTCACGTCCCTGGACCTCGGCCTGGACGTCGAGCTGACGGTCAGCTGAGCAGGCCATGATCTTCCTCGACGCAGCCGCCACCACGCCCGTCCGGCGCGAAGTGCTGGAGGCCATGTGGCCCTTGCTCACCGGCGAGTTCGGCAACCCGTCCAGCCACCACTCGCTGGGCGGAGCAGCGGCCACGGCGCTCGCCGATGCCCGCAAGACGGTGGCGAACGTGCTGGGCTGCCGCCCGGGCGAGGTGACGTTCACGTCGGGCGGAACCGAAGCCGACAACCTCGCCGTGAAGGGCATAGCGCTGGCACGGCAGGCCGCGGACCCGTCCCTGAACCGGGTGGTGATCAGCGCCGTCGAGCATCCTGCCGTGGAGGAATCGGCCCGCTACCTCGAGCGGTTCCACGGCTTCAGCGTCGACGTGGTGCCGGTGGACAGCACCGGGCGGGTGACCGCCGAAGCACTGTCCGCCGTACTGGGGCCGGAAACGGCGCTGGTCAGCATCATGTACGCCAACAACGAGGTGGGCACGGTCCAGCCCATAGCCGAGCTGGCGGCGCTGGCCCGGGAACTCGGCGTGCCGTTCCATACCGATGCCGTGCAGGCGGCCGGCTGGTTGCCCGTGGACGTGAAGGTGCTGGGCGTGGACGCCCTGAGCATCTCGGGGCACAAACTCGGGGCGCCGAAGGGCTGCGGTGTGCTGTTCGTGCGGGGCCGCACCCGCATGGAGCCGCTGCTGCACGGCGGCGGACAGGAACGCGGACGCCGGTCCGGCACGGAGAACGTTGCGGGAGCCGTGGGCCTGGCCACCGCGCTGGCCCTGGCCCACGCTGGTCAAACACAACTGGCTGAACCCGTGACCCGCCTGCGGGACGGATTCATCGCCGCCGTGCTGGACGGCGTCGCCGGGGCGGTGCTGACAGGACATCCGGTGGACCGGCTGCCGTCTATCGCGTCCTTCTGCTTTCCGGGCACCAGCGGCGAGTCGGTGCTGCTCGAGCTCGAACGCCAGGGCGTGGTCTGCTCCAGTGGCTCGGCCTGCGCCGCGGGATCCGACGCGCCGTCTCCGGTGCTGCTCGCACTGGGCATAGAGGCCGAAGTTGCCCAGACCGCCGTCAGGTTCAGCTTTGATTCCTCGGTGACCGAAGCGGACCTTGACGCAGCGGCCGTGGCGGTGCGGGCCGCCGTCGGAAGCGTCCGCACCCTCGGCGTCCCAGGCCGGTAGCAGCCCACGCGCCACAGGCGGACTAATCCAGCGGTGCGGCCATCCTGACCGGGTTGGTG